>CAYQTB010000060.1:0-6266 GCA_964420315.1 uncultured Thiothrix sp.
AGGATAGAGGTAAGTGTCGGGGTCGGTGGTGAGTTGTAGGTCGTTCCAGTTGTCGTCAATGACCAAGGTGCCGCCCTTGGCGATGTTCATGAACCAGCCAAATCCAGGGCAAATGTCAACCACCATTTCATAGGTGAAATACAGGTAACGTTCGGTGACGGTTTTGGTGTGACTGCCGCGCTGTTCACGACCGGCGTCAATGCTGCGCGTAACGACGCTGATGCGGGCGTTGAGAATGCGGGCACCTTCACCCAAAGGAATGCGTAGCGCCTCGGCATTGTCATGGACTGCTTTGAGCATCATGCTGTTGCTGCCACTGTAGAAGGCTTCTTCAAAATTAGCACCGATGCCGGGGGCGCTCAGGTCGATTTCTTCCACCCACAACATGCGGCGTTGAAATACCGCTTTAGCCAGTTCACGCGGGTTAGGGTCGTCGGGGAAGAGCCGCGCATCGGCGTTATAGAAAACCCGCGCCAAGGTTAGCATCGTCACACCAGTAGGAGGAATGTCTTGTAGCGCCCGCAACATCATGCCTTTAACGCGAGTACTGGCGGAAACAATAGCGTCAAAGAATGCCTCGAAGTTGTCGTGATTTTCTTGGTCAGCATAGTAATCCTCAAACACCGGGTTGTGTTGTTGGATCATCATCTGTTGGATTGGGTTTAACTGTGCCTGTGGTTTGCCGCTGCTAGGGGCGTTTGCCAGCGTTGCTTTGACGGCAGGTGTCAGTGCCTCAGCAACCAGCGTGGCGAGAATCTCGTAAATGGCTGCTGTCCAGACCGTGGAGCGGGCATGAACTTGCGAGGAGGCTTGGTCATAGTTTGGTCCATTTAAGGCTGAACGCAGGAATGGGAAGCTGACGCCCCACAAGCCGATGCCGAACTCTTCTGCTAACCCGCTGGCTAAGTTGGGGTTCATCATATCGCCGCCGGACTCGCGGTATAACTGTTCAACCACCGCTTTGTGGCTGAGGGCGGTGAACATCGACATCATGTCGCCGACGGATTCATGTATAGCGCCAGTGTCAACTTCTTCCGAATAGACATACTGCGGGCGGAAGGAATCGAGAAGCGCGTGACCGAGTTCATGCGACACAATGTCGTGGGATAAGCATGTCCAAATGGGCGCACGGCGGAAGGGTGAGGTAAACGATCCAAAGTTAAGCGACGGTGACATGGGATCGTAATAAGCATTAGGGCCGTCGAAAGCGTGTGGGCGCAAAATCAGTTGGGCGTTGTGTTTCCATTTCATTTCACGCCCAATAGCGCTTTCTACCAGATCGAGTGTGTAGGCGGTTGCTGCAAACGTATTGACTTGATGAAATTGCGGGTTGTCGATGAAATCACCCTTTTTGTTCAGGGTGGCAAAAGAGAGGTCAGCTTTAGCCCAATCCAGCCCTTGGTAAAGTGGCATACCGTATTCGTCAGTATCTTGCAGACTGAGTTTGCTGGAACTCATGCCTGCGAGAAAATCGGTTTCCAGTGGAAATTCGTAGTCTTGGTGTAAATCGGGTGCGGATGGGTCTTGCAGTAGCATTCCCATGAGTTTAGTAGTCATAGTAGTAGTACCCTCGTTGTAAGTGGATTAATGCGTGTTTAGGTGATGCGGGTAGCCCTCTTGTTTGGATAGAACAGCTTAAAATACCGTTTTCTGTGTAGAGTATAGGCGATTTTCGGTAACTGGTGGGTCGCTTGACAGCGCGTGTGCTTTGTTTAAGGATGGCAGCATGATTTCAGCCAGTGAGCCGCGCTATGTTTGATGTTTTGATTGTCGGTGGTGGGATGGTAGGAGCAAGTTTAGCCGTGGCACTTCAACCGCTGAAGTTGAAAATCGGGTTGATCGAGACCTTTGCTTTTGGGGCGGAAGAACAGCCGAGTTATGACGACCGTTCGATTGCCTTGGCGTATGGTTCCAGCCGTATTTATCAGGGGATGGGGTTGTGGAATAAGCTGCATTCGGGGCTGGAGGCGATTCAGCACATTCATGTCTCGGATCGCGGGCATTTTGGTGCAACCCGTTTGTCAGCCACGCAGGAGCGTGTGCCTGCTCTGGGTTATGTGGTGGAAAGCCGGGTGCTGGGGCGCACGTTGTACGACGCATTGGCAGTGAGTGAGGTTGCGCAATACGTTCCGGTCAGTGTGTTTGCGCTGGAACAGGATGCGGGTGGCGTGACGGTGGGTATTGAGAGCGATGGTCTGGTGGATACCCTGCGTACCCGTTTGCTGGTGGTGGCGGATGGGGTGAATTCCAAGGTGCGCGAAATGTTGGGTATTGCGGTGACACGGCGTGAATACCAACAGACTGCCCTCATTGCGAATGTCACCACGGCAGAACCGCATCGGCATACCGCTTACGAACGCTTTACCCCGCAAGGTCCGCTGGCGTTGTTGCCGTTGACGCAAGGGCGCTATTCCTTGGTGTGGACACATCAGGATGCGGATGTCGCCGCCACCATGCAATTGGATGATGCGGCTTTCCTGCGCAAACTACAGGGGGAATTTGGCTATCGGCAGGGTGAATTTGTTAGGGTAGGGCAGCGAGCCACTTACCCGTTGGTGTTGCAGAAGTCAGTGTGTGAAGTAGCGGGGCGGGCGGTGTTGATTGGCAATGCGTCCCATGCCTTACACCCGGTAGCGGGACAGGGGTTGAATCTTGGTTTGCGCGATGTGGCAACCTTGGCGGATTTGCTGGCAGAAGCGGCACAAACGGGGGCAGACCCTGGCAATGCCGCGTTGCTGGGTGTGTATGAACAGCGACGGCAACCGGATTATGCCGCAGTGGTGCAGTATACCGATACGCTGGTGCGGGTGTTTTCCAACGATTTTGCACCCTTGGGTCATGCACGGACGGGTGGTTTATTGGCGGTGGATCGAATACCTGCGTTGAGGCATTGGATTACGCGCCAAAGCATGGGCTTGAATCATCAGCAAGCGCGGTTGTCGCGGGGGTTGGGGTTGCGGGTATGATGGATACGGTGGTGGATGGCTTGGTCGCACACGGCTGGGTGGTATTGCCTAATTTATTGTCTGTGGCACAGTGCCGTGAATTGCGTGAGCAAGCGCAGCAAAGCCGGGCAGCCGGTGCGTTTCATGCGGCGGGGATTGGGCGTGGGCAAGGTTTGACTGTGAATGAGGCAATTCGCGGGGATGAGGTGCTATGGTTGGAACCGGCAGAGACAGGCGCGTTGGCAGACTATCAAGGTTTTATTGAGGCTTTACGGCTAAATCTGAATCAGGCGTTGTATTTGGGGTTGACGGAGTTTGAGGCACATTTTGCGGTGTATCCGCCGGGGGCGTGTTATCAGCAACATTTGGATAATTTTCGGGGTACGTCGGCACGGATTATCAGCGCGGTGCTGTATTTGAATGAGGCGTGGGCAGCGACGGATGGCGGGCAATTACGCTTGTATACCAGTGGTGATGCGACGGGGGAATACGTGGATATATTTCCTCATACTGGGCAATTGGCGTTATTCCGCAGCGAAGTGTTTTGGCACGAAGTGCTCCCGGCAACGCGGGAGCGCTTCAGCTTGACCGGGTGGTTGCGCCGCCCTAGCAATATGTTTTAATTGTCGCCGAATTCATCCCATTTAAAGCGTGGCTCTGGCTTTGGCTGTGTGACTACGTGATTAGCTTTGATGAGCTGTGGTTGTACCGTGCGTGCTTTAGGTTTATGTCCATTGCTGGCTAATTTACCATAGGCGTTTAGTACCCGTTTGGTATACACAGCAGTTTCTTCAATCGGAACGTTCGCCCCGTAGCGGTCAACCCTGCCTTCACCGGCATTATAGGCGGCAATCGCATGAGGAATGCTGCCGTTGTAACGGTTTAATAACCAACGCAAATAGCGTGTGCCACCGTCGATATTTTCAACCGGGTCAAAACGATCGTTGACCCCAAAGCGTTTTGCAGTGGCGGGAATCAGTTGCATTAAGCCGCCAGCGCCCTTGTGCGATTTGGCTTCATTACGAAAGCAACTTTCAGCGGTAATCACGGCTTTTATCAGGGCGGGGTTTATACGGTATTTGATGGCAGCTTGGTTAATAACCTGTTGATAGGGCTGTGCTTGTTGGCGAATCACGTTTGCATGTTGTGTATCACACGACCCGGCAAGACTACTGGTTGATACACCCAGCAACGCAATGCACATAGCAAGCTGCGCAGTAAACGATTTCAATTTCATAGGCAAATGTACACACTACTCTAAAAAGACACGTTGGGGATTCTATCCTAGAATGTGAGCGGAGGACAGGCTTTGGGTGAGTTGTGTGCATCTGCGGTTGTGGGTACAATGTTAGATTAAATTCAAGTCGGGAAGCGAAAAATGAACATCATTGATCTCGACCGTCGCCACGTTTGGCATCCTTTCACCCAAGCCCAAACCGCACCCGATCCCATTCCGATTGCATCCGCACAGGGTATCCGCCTTTACGCCGAAGACGGGCGCGAATTCCTCGACTTGATTTCCTCTTGGTGGGTGAATATCCACGGACACGCCCACCCCACGATTGCCGCCGCGATTGCCCGCCAAGCACACACGCTGGAACAGGTGATTTTCGCCGGATTCACGCATCAACCCGCAGCGCAATTGGCACACGAACTGGTGCAACGCCTACCGGTTGGTCTTACCCGCGTGTTTTTCAGTGATGACGGTTCCACTGCGGTGGAAGTGGCGTTGAAAATGGCACTGCAATACTGGCGCAATCACGGTGAAACCCAGCGTACCCGTTTCCTCGCCTTTGAAGGTGGTTATCATGGCGACACCGTAGGGGCGATGTCGGCGGGCAAAGGTTGCGGATTTTTTGACACTTACGGTAGCTTGTTGTTTGAAGTGGGTTTGTTGCCCTTCCCAGAAACGTGGGATGGCGATACGGCAGTCGCGGCCAAAGAGCAAGCCGCTTTAGCACAATTAGAGCGTTACCTTGCTGAGCACGGTGATACCCTCGCAGCGGTCATTATGGAGCCGTTGGTGCAAGGTTCCGCTGGGATGCGCATGTGCCGCCCCGAATTCTTGCAAGCGTTAGCGACCCGTTTGCGCAACGTCGGTATTTTGCTGATTTTTGATGAAGTCATGACGGGATTTGGGCGCACGGGGGCACTATTCGCTGCCCTCAAGGCGCAAGTGACACCGGATATTATTTGCTTGTCTAAAGGGCTGACGGCGGGGTTTTTGCCTATGTCGGTGACAGTTGCCAGCGAAGCGATTTACGCGGCATTTTTGGGGGAAAGTTTTGATCGGGCGTTGATTCATGGGCATTCTTTCACCGCTAATTCCTTGGGGTGCGCGGCAGCCTTGGCATCCTTGCAAGTCTTTGATGATGAACAGACGCTGGCAAAATTGCCGCAAATCGAACGTTGGCAACGGGAAAGGTTGGCAACTTTGGCGGAGCATCCATTAGTACAGCGGGTGCGGGTAATGGGAACGATTGCGGCTTTCGATGTGGTGGCGGCTGATGCGGGTTATACCTCGGCGATTGGGGCGCAACTCAAAGCGTTTTTCCATGAACGTGGCTTATTGTTGCGCCCGCTGGGGAATGTGGTGTATGTGCTGCCGCCGTATTGTGTGACCGAAGCTGAGCTTAAACAGGCGTATGACGTAATACTGGAAGGCTTAAACGCTCTATAAAATTTATATATTGAGATTGCTTTCGATTATTTTTTGAAATTTATTGATAATTAAATTGGATGGTTTATTAGAGCTGTGCTACTGTTTTTCTAAATAAGATTGAGTTTATAATATTTCTGAATATTAATATTAAGTCGATAAAATAACAGGAGATTGTTTATGTCAATTATTTTTATCTATAGCCAGCCTAATAATGATGGATTAATCGTTAAAAAAATTAGTATTGCGGTATCAATCGTATTGTTATCAACACTATTAGGTGCTTGCAGTGGTAATAATAATGGATCGTCTGAAACGGGCGATAGTAATGGTACGACAGGAACAGTGGTGATACCCAATACAGGTTCTAACACGAGTAGTACCAATGGCACTAGCGGGAGTGGCAGCACTGGTATGACCGGCGGTGGTACAAGCGGTGGTGATAGTATCGGCACAGGTAGCTCGACCGGTGGTGCCACAGGAACTGGCACTGGAACAAGTGGTGACGGCACGACTGGCGGCAGTACGGGGACTGGCACAGGTGGTACGACCGGTGGTGATGGCACTGGAACAAGTGGTGGCGGCACGACTGGCGGCAGTACGGGGGCTGGCACAGGTGGTACGACCGGTGGTGATGGCACTGGAACAAGTGGTGGCGGCAC
>CAYQTB010000060.1:6366-16309 GCA_964420315.1 uncultured Thiothrix sp.
TGGCACTGGAACAAGTGGTGGCGGCACGACTGGCGGCAGTACGGGGGCTGGCACAAGTGGTACGACCGGTGGTGATGGCACTGGAACAAGTGGTGGCGGCACGACTGGCGGCAGTACGGGGGCTGGCACAAGTGGTACGACCGGTGGTGATGGCACTGGAACAAGTGGTGGCGGCACGACTGGCGGCAGTACGGGGACTGGCACAGGTAGTGCGACCGGCGGCGGCAACGGCGGCACTGGGTTTCCCGCTGTATTCGTGAAAATTGGCGCTGATGGTAGCGAGTTACCAGCAGATGCTAATACCTGGAGTTGTATTCTGGATACTAGAACGGGTTTAATGTGGGAAGTCAAAACCAATGACGGCGGTTTGCGCGATAAAGATTGGCGCTATCAACACGACGGCTCTTCTGGTCTAATCTCGGCGGGGACGGAATACCCTTGTACGGGTATCTATGCGTGTAATCCTATATCGTACATCGAAGCGTTAAATACTTATGGTGTGTGCGGTAAAACGGATTGGCGTTTGCCGACCGATGCTCAGATAAGTGGTGTGGGTGAGCCGCATTCTGAACCACCGCATATCAATGTGGCTGCTTTCCCCAACTTTGCTACCGATTTGCCCTACTGTATTGCAAAATCAACCCCAGGTAATTATCAAGGTATTCATTTTGGTGTGCATATCCCAGCGGGGGCTGAGTTACTCGATGCTTTGAAGGTGAATATGTCAGATTATGACTTCCAGTGCCGGGTCTTAGCAGTTAGCTATTAATAATTAATCAAATAATAATTTTGATGAAAAGACTGTTGGAGTTAATGTTTTAGTCTAGGCTCCAACAGTTCTTGCGAAAATCAATCTATTAGGGTGATAAATCAAATCCATTATCGTCTTGTTCAATATGTTAAAATTAATAGTAAAGATTGTGCTATAAATAACGCGCGAGGTTATTTTGTTGCTGATTAATAAGGATATTAGGTTTATGGATAATAAACAGTGCCAATCAATAAAACGTTTTACTGGTTTACTGGTGCTTAGTCTGTCAGGGTTGGCGGGCTGTTCTTCTTTGGATAACATGAGTGCTTTGAACAATAGTACGACAAGCACAGCACTGAGTGCGGATGAAATTGCGGACTATGCGGCTAACCAAGAAGCCGTGTATCAAGCATTATTGAGTTTAGCCGGTCTTCCCGGACAACCTGCGACAACAGATGAATGGGGTCAGGTCATTATGGCGGGCGTGCAGTATTCCAACCAAAAGTGCGAGAATTACTTAGAGGCGGTGGACTGGGCGAAGCAAGGTCGACAACGTGACAGTAATTTGCTGGGGCAAATGGGTACATTTGCCAATGGGGTGATGGGTGTTACGGAATCGAGCGCACGCGATTTAGCACTGACAGCCGCCGCTTTTGGCTCTACTAATGTCGGTTTTAATACCTTGAATCAAGATCCGCTTGCGGGGCTAGAAGCCTCTGCCGTGCGCAGTGTGGTGCGCACCGCGCAACAGCAATATGTTCAGAATTTGGATTTCAATCAATATACCAATCGCGTCAGTGCTTTTAATGCTTTGCAGGGCTATATACGCTTGTGTATGCCGGGGAATATTGCAGCTGAAGCAAACCAAGCAGTACGCAATACTAAAAGCGTTGATTCAAGTCAGACTGATGCCTTAGCAGTACCAACTATTCCTTTTACTTCGCCTCAATAATCAATTCATAAGGCTACTGACCGCTACGGTATTAACTGCTGTGGCGGTCTATCTAACGGCAAACACTTCGCGCTGCAACCCGTTCAATTGCACAATCCGCGCATTTAGATTGAGGTTGATGCCGCGCCACAGCGATTCTTGCCCGTCGCGGGTTTCCAAATACGGCATAATGGCTTCTTCGATCATGCGTGAATGTTCAATATCCAGCTCGATATGCCCAACAAACAATTCCAGTGCATCGTCATCCAATCCCGGCACGGTGCGTAATCCCGTCAGTAACCTGCGGTAAAACGGTGGAATCGGCCATTCGCCCGCAATGCCTGCGACCCCGACGGCCGCCAGCCAATCAGTGCCTTGGGTAAGGCGCATCATGGTATCAATGTAACCTTGCTGTTCCGGTGTAATCGGTGGGTTGGCAATCTCTTCTGGGCTGCAATCCAGCGCACGTAATAGCTTGCGGTAGACCTCCGTGTGGGATTTTGACGAGTCGCCGTTGCCGTATTCGTCATACAAAATATCAGCCAGCACGGCTTGAATGCGCTCATCAGGCGTGACCCCCAACGCATTTGCCTGATACAAACGGGTGCGCAAAATATGCGGGTAATACAACAGTGCGAAGGTGCGGGCTTGCGCAAAGGTCAGCGGTTGTGTCGAAAACTGTAGCAGAAACGGGTGACGTAGAAACGGGTGGGCATTAACCCGGTCTTTGAGTTCTTGCAGGAAAACAGGTGCGTTCATGGTGCTATGCCTTCTAAAATGGTTGGATGTGCCCCACTGTAGCAGCAATGGGGGTTAAGTCGGAATTTTCTATAAGTTTTTACTGATAAACGACCGCAATGCTCAAGAAATGGTTGAATTTCTCACATGCTTTGATGATTGCCCTGTTTCACGATATGCATCAGGGCAACATTACCCTGCGGGCGACGGGGTTGGTGTATTCCACCTTATTGTCGCTGGTGCCGCTGCTGGCGTTGGCGTTTTCGGTGCTCAAAGGTTTCGGGGTACACAACCAATTAGAGCCATTATTGCTTAATTTACTGATGCCTTTAGGTGAAAAAGCCGATGAATTGACCCGACAGGTGCTAAGTTTCGTCGATAATGTGCAAGTGGGTGTGTTGGGTTTTGCGGGGTTGATCATGCTGCTATACACCGTGGTGTCACTGATGCAGAAGATTGAGGAGGCTTTCAATCATGTCTGGCGGGTGAAACGCCCGCGTTCTTTGCTGCTGCAATTCCGCGATTACCTCAGTGTGGTGCTGGTTGGTCCGATCCTGCTGTTTTCGGCGTTGGGAATGTGGACGGCAGTGACCAATCACGCTTGGTTGCATTCCACCTTTGCATTGGAAATGACGCTCAGTGTGGTAGTGCAATTTAGCCCCACGCTGTTGATTATTTTGGCGTTTACGTTTTTTTACCTGTTTATGCCGAATACGCGGGTCAAACCCTGGGCAGCCTTAGGCGGTGCGGTATTTGCTGGAATCGTGTGGCAAATCGCAGGCTGGTTATTTGCGGTGTTTGTGGTTAGTTCCGGGCAGCAAACGGCGATTTATTCGATTTTTGCCAGCTTGTTTTTATTCATGTTATGGATGTATGTGGGCTGGATTATTGTGTTGACCGGAGCGCGGCTGGCGTATTATTTCCAATACTCGGATGCGGTGTATTGGGTGCAGCAACCTGCCGAGGCGAGTGTGCAAACCCGTGAAATGCTGGCAGCAGCCGTGCTGCGTGAGGTGGGGCAACGTTTTCTCCGGCAACAGCCACCGCCGACGCTGGATGAATTGCGCCGCGCTATTCCCGTCTCGCGTTTCCTGCTGGAAGATGTGCTGGATGACTTGATAGCCTATGGTGTTCTTAGCCGTGATGATAGCGAACTGGCGCATTACTTACTGCGCAGCACCCCGGAACGGCTGACGGTTGCCGACCTGCGCCGCTACTTTTGGCAAGGCGACACCCAGCAGCAGCACCAAGCGGCACAAATTCGCCAGCAAACCGGCTTATCTGCGGATTGGTTGGCAGAATTGGCAGAAAACCCGCAGATGACTGTTAAGGAGCTTTTGGAGACTGAGCCTGTGAGGCCGCTTGAGGGGCATTAAGTCAGCGTAGCCCTGAGAGGTCAAACAATTGCCCGTATTCGCGCATGGCATAACGGTCAGTCATCCCCGCGATGAAATCGGCAATCGCCCGCGCCCGTCCCACTTCACCTTCGTCGGTTTCGTAACGTTTGGCGAATGCCTGATACTTTGGGGTGAGCAGGCGCACATCGTCCATGTAAGCATTGAAGAGTGCTTGTACCACTTTTTGTGCTCGCCAAGTCATGCGGTAAACCGTTGGGTGGAAATACAGGTTCTCGCGCAGGAATTGCTTGAGTACGTTCTTTTGATGGCGCATGTCGTCACTGTAGCGCATCAGTGCCAGCGGTTGAGCACGTACTTGTGTCAAGCTTTGTACGCCCGATGCGCTAAGCGCGGCTTGGCTGCTTTCGGTCAAGTCCACCACCATGCGTCCGATCATGCGCCGTAAGGTTTCGCGGATCAGCCGCCGCCCCTGCAATTGCGGGTAATTCTGCAACACCGCGTGATATTCCGCTGCAAATACCGGTACATCCTGCAATTGGGCGAGAGTGATTAGCCCAGAACGTAAGCCATCCTCAATGTCATGATTGTTGTAGGCAATTTCATCTGCAAGGTTCGTGAGCTGCGCTTCTAATGACGGTTGGGTTTTGTTGAGGAAGCGTGCACCGACATCGCCGAGCGTGGCAGCCTGTTTGACCGCGCAATGTTTGAGGATGCCTTCGCGGGTTTCAAAGGTGAGGTTGATACCGGGGAACTCCGCGTAGCTGTCTTCCAGCACATCGACCACCCGCAGTGATTGCAGGTTGTGTTCAAAACCGCCGAACATTTTCATGCAGGTATTGAGCGCGTCTTGCCCGGCGTGACCAAACGGGGTGTGACCCAAGTCGTGGGAAAGCGCAATTGCTTCGGTCAGGTCTTCATTAAGCCCCATGCTGCGGGCAACGGTGCGGGCGATTTGCGCCACTTCCAGCGAATGCGTCAGGCGGGTGCGGTATAAATCGCCCTCGTGATTGACGAAAACTTGGGTTTTGTATTCCAGCCGCCGGAAGGCTTTGGAATGGATAATGCGGTCGCGGTCACGCTGGAATTCGGTACGGTATTGCGGGGGCGGTTCGGGGTAACGTCGCCCTTGGGTATATTCCGGTTGTGCTGCATACAGGGCGCTGGCTGGCATCTCAAACTCCGTCATGACTGTGCGAGTAATGCCGTAGTGTAGGGTGCTTAAGGTTTGCTGGGAATAGTCAGCGTTCGTGGTAATATAACGCGGTTAGTCGCTTAAGTTGGAATTATGGAAGAGAGTTTATCATTTGTCGTCACGCTCGAAGGTGGTTCACCATCGGTGCAATTGGTGGTTCTCGAAGGGTATAGCCACCCGGATCGCATTCTGGAAATCCCGTTTGGGTTGCTGGACTTTCGTGCGCTGGTGCGTAGCGCTCAGGCAACCGGTGACTATTGGATCGTGAATACCACCCCCGATTTACCCGAATTTCAGGTGGAATCCGCCATTTTTGTCCGGCATCGCGATGATAAAATCCTCTGGGACATTGTGTATGAGCATTATGAGCCGTTTCTCGATATTGAATTGGCAGACGATGACGACGATGAACCACCGGAAGATTTTGATGAAAACGTCATTACGCTCAGCTTTGACCCGTTTCAATACGTGAGTGCATTGTATCAATTTTGCCAGCTTTACCCGCAGTTTAAGCCGGTGACATTCCAGCCTAAGTCGACGGATGAGTATTTGCGTCTGGAGCAGTTTTTGCCGCAGTTACATATTTTGTGGCGGCGTTATGGCGAAAAGCAGGGCGCGGTGAGTTCTGATGGTTTATTGATTAGCGACACTGACAGCTTTGCGAAGTATGCGGAAGAACAGTGGACGGATGAAGTGCTCCGCGCTTTGTTGGAAATGCGCTTTGGCAAAATTCTAGGCAATATTGACGAATACCTGAACTCATTGCCTGCGGACGTGTTGGCGCAATTGGAAGCGGACAGTGCCAGCATCGAACAAGCGCTGAATGAACGTTGGGAAAAGCTGGTCAACTCCTTAACCGAAGAAGAAGCAGAGGCGTTAGAAAATGATCAGAGTCAAAGCAAATTTCCTAACAGCTTAAAATTACGCTTGATGCGCGAATTCCTAGCAGGAAATCCTTCGGTGTTATTGGGTCATGCGCATGTGGCAGGTAAGCGCAGTGATACGCCAGATAAAGTGATCAGTTTGGAATCTTGGAAAAAAGATAAAGATTCCCACGCCCAGCCGCCACGTAATGGTTCAGACTCTGATGAAGAACCTCGCCCCAACCCCTCTCCTTGACAGGAGAGGAATAAGAAACGCGACCCTTTGGGGGATTAGGACTTACGTGCTTTTAAGCCAACGATAGCCAGTAAACCCAAAAGGAGTGCGCCGAGTGGCAAACTGCCGCCACCACCGCCAGTGCTGGTTTGCAAGACGACTTGAGTTCCACCTGAAGCACTATTGGTCGTTGAACCCGCATTAGTCGATGTACCGCTGTTAGTGTTACTGTCCCAACTGGGCGCTTGTTGGGCACGGTGTCTCAGGCGGTCAATAACATTACGGGTAATACGCCCTACTTGCGGGTCATTTAAACCTTCTGCCCAGTCAATGGTGGGGGCAACAAATACCGTTCCGCTAGTTGGCGTGGGTTTAAATACGCCGATGGTTCCCCAGCCGCGCCCATTGTGGTTGTTGGTTACGATGCCTGGTATCCCAGAGGGTGAATTAATCGCAAATGCTGGTGTGGTTGCCAAAATTTGGAAGTTAGTAGGTGTGCCATCTTTACCTGTGACCACCGGTTTGCCATTCACCATCTCGAACAATGCGCCATCGACTTCATAACCGACAGTCCCATGCCCAAAGGCTTGTCCATTGCTTAGCTCAGTGCCATCAAATGCCCAATGCGCAGCATCGGTTACGGTAAAACCGCCATTGGGATGGTAGGTTCCACCTTCGATATAATCGGCGTAGCCGCCGTGTCGGAAACTGACACCGATCGAAAAGTTCTCCGGTCTGTTAATCGGGGAGTTGAACCAGTTGACGGTTACACGGCTGTTGTCACTTTTTAGCGGATCGTTATTGGCGTTTTTGTAGCAAATCATCTGCTTATGATCTGCGCTGAATCGTACCTGCCACCACATGGTATTACCGCTAAAGATCGCACCATTACCGCCCGCTGCGAGGTAGTTATCCCAGTTATCGCGCATTTCTTTTGACCAGTACTCATTATGCCCAATCAGTATGACCAAATTGTAATGGCTCAATAATGAGGGGTCACGGTGCAAATCCATCATCGAGGCGGCTTCGTAGGCAATTCCCTGCTGGTCGAGCCAAGTCACAAATTCACGGTGTTCTGCCCACTGCCCGCGACCTGTCGGACGTTCCATTGATACTTCGGCTGCTGCCTGACCATTCGTAGAGTTGAAGCCATACATCGACTTACCGCCAATAGGGGAGTAAGCAATCTTTGTAGGTAAACTATCCAGCACCAACACTTTGGAACGAGTGCCGGGTTGCGCCGCTTTGATGGCGACAAATTCAGAATAACTGCCACGACCGTTATTGAAGTTAAGTTCGTAAATGCCACTCGTCCAGTGCGCCGGAACGCCCACGTGATAAGTAGATCCCCAGTTCAGTGCATTGTAGCTGTTAGTACTAGGGTTATGGTTTCCTGCTCCACCGAAAGAGATGCTGGTAACGGCGTTAGGATCTTGATTGCCCGCGCGTTGCATGTGTATCGCAAAATTGGGCGTGGTGCTGGCGACTCGGACACGCATTTGTCCACCTGTTTGTATCGTACCCGCTTCAAGGTAGCCACAAATTTCCGTGAATACATCGCCATTTTTGAAATCGCAGGAAACGGCAAATGCGCTGGGTGAAAACAGTGCCAGACCGAGTAATCCCGCTGCGCTAACCAGTCCGGTCGATAATTTGCCAGCCGTCAGGCGGGGGTGATTGGGTAATATAGTAGCCATACAGCCTTCTCCAGGATCGCCTCCCATAAGTCAATCCTTTGTCCATTGTGGGTATAAGTTAAGTTATTCTAATCGAAAACTATAGGTTAGTATTAATTTGTATCATTGTTTTTATTTATGTGTTGATGGCAATACAAGGATTGCACTACAAAACCCCGTGAGGGCGCATTCATAAGCAGATAAAGTGAGGCGATTTTACGATACGCAGAATGTGTCTATAGAGCGGCGAACGGCGAGAGACCATTCACGGTAAGAATGACATTCAGCAAGATCAGTATTGCCATGATAGCGATGGCGACGTATAAATTTTTAAGTGAGCGTTCCATTGTAATAGTCCATGTTGTCAAAGTCTTTGTCGGGTGCGGAGTAGATCCCATTTTATAACGATCCTCAAGCTTGAGAGTGACCGTGGGTACTGGGGTTTTCCCTTGTAAATCCAATAGTTGTAGTATTTTTCGATTTCCGATAAAAGGTATCGCTAACGGGTGAACGCTTGTTCCCATTGTGGTGCAAGGTGGAGTAAGAAGTCCCGATTCAGTGCAACCCAGATAATTAATGGTGCAACCATCGGCAGCAGTAAGGTGCCCACTTGGTAGCTCAGGGCGATGATGTCTGCTCCGGTTGCGGAAATGCCTTGTTGTGTTTGGAATGCAGCACCTACATCAAACGTCAGTGTTTTCATGACGCTGGATACCATGCTGAAAATTTCAGTCGGTAGAATCAACAAAATGCCCCACAACAAGTTCGACCATTTGCGCGGGCTGGGGGTGGCAAGTATCAACGCAGCCAGCAGTGGTAGGCTGTAGCTGTAAATTAATGGGTTAAGATGGAAGCCCAACACGTCATCACCGGCGGGTGGTGAAACAATCACTCCATTGCTGTCGTGTCCAAAATTAGAGGCTAATACCAGCATATGCCCGTCTAGGCGTAGCCACATGAGGGAATCAGGCACAAAGATGTTCATGAGTTTGCTGGTTATTAAGGTAATGGGTGCAAGATGATAGGCAGCGCTGATATACCAAATAAAGAAAGTGATCGGAAAAAAAATCAGCACGCCGAACATAAAGCGGTGCAGTGGTTTGCTGTTCATGCGGCTACCTCTGCTGGCTTGTTTGGGGATGTATGTTGCCCTGGCAGGTAACGAATCCAGATGAGGAAAACAATCAGCGCATCCAGCATAATTAGGGCTTGCCAAATATAAAGGTGTGCCCAGTCAAACAATACCTCGCTCCACTGTCCTAGGTAAAATAAGCTAATGATCCGCAACAGGTTTATGCTCTGGATGGCAACGAATCCCCACAGTAACCCTTTCAGTTTGTACGCGAAGGGGGCAGGGAATGCCATGATGGCTGCCAGCAAGACAATCATGGCCTCAACCCCGTTGCACCCCGGCTCAATTGACACGGCAAAGCCATTCACCGTGCTATACACTACTTTGCCTGAGGTGGCCACATTGGAATCAAATGCTGTCATTAACCAACCGCTTATGTCAGCCAATAAGCTCGTCCAAGGAAGGATGACGGCTGTTTGCACGGGCTGGAGGATTTCAACGCCGAACAACACACCTTGTAACAATAGGAACAATAGAAGGAAACGTAACATAACCCACTTTCTTTTATTTTTATAACATAATCATTTTAACTTATTAAATGATTGATGGGTAGTGTTTAAATCTGCCGTACCGTGATGCTGCCGATGCTAGGTGTTTTATTACACGTACCGCAACGGCTGCGGGTGACACATTCACTTTTCATGATACAACGCCCAATCCAGAATAAAATGATGCCACATAGGGTGCAAATTCCGACAAACATCCAATTGATCAGGTTGCACGGCAAACCTCGCCCTTCAGGGCGGGGAGGATAGCGCGGGAGGCAAAGCCTCCCTATGTTAGGAGTATGTTTAGTGGGGTATCTGCTGCTGTTTACCAATGCCGAAACCGCCACTGTTAATCTATAATAGGCTTATGCAACGATTACAAGCCTTCCAATACGAACTCATGCCCGACGGTGAAACCCAGCGTCAACTTCGCCGTTTCGCGGGGTCATGCCGTTTCGTTTACAACAAGGCGTTAGCATTGCAGCAAGCCAACCATGAAGCGGGTGAAAAGTTCATCGGTTACGTGGCAATGGCAAAACACCTGACCGCATGGCGCAACGGTGCTGAAACGCCTTGGCT
>CAYQTB010000061.1:0-10027 GCA_964420315.1 uncultured Thiothrix sp.
CAGGGCTAAAGGCGATGCCGGTAACAGCCATCCATCCCAGTGCCAGACGGACACACAGAGCCAAGGTAGACAGCCGGGTGGATGCTGGTAGTAAGCAGGAATGCTTCATTGGGGAATCCTCACGTGTTGTAATTGTTATTAATTGGCGATTATTAACGGCTGACAATCAGCCTTGCGTCAGGTAACTGCGCGGTGTCACCGGCGAATAATCCATACATTTCACGTGAATGGCAAGCAAATCCTGACTAGCGGGATTGTCCGATTCGATTGGCATGACCACTGGTGCAGGCTAGGGCTTTTCTCTCGTCGAGAATGCTTGTGCTATGCTCTCTCTCCAATGGATAGGATAGGGCAACAGCTTATTTATGAATACACACGACGCGGAAAATGATGAAAAGCCACCCAAAAAACGCCGTTGGCTACGCTGGTCGCTCGAAGCACTGATTATTGTGGCTATCATTGTAGGGGTGCGCACTTGGCAACAACGTGGCATGTTGGAAGGGGAAGCCCCGGATTTTGGACGCATTGCCCTCAGCGGTGAAGCCATCCACCTTGACGACTACCGGGGCAAGCCGGTGTTGCTGCACTTCTGGGCAAGCTGGTGTCCGATGTGCGAGTTGGAGCAGGGCAGCATTAGCGGGATTGCTAAAGACTGGAAAGTGATTACGGTGGCGTTTCAATCCGGTGGCACAGAAGAGGTACAGCGTTACATGGAGCGTAAAAACATCACCGAGTGGGTCACGATTGTGGATGAAGATGGCTCATTGTCAGGGCAATACGGCATCAAAGGCGTACCTACCAGTTACGTACTCGATGAAGAAGGTGTGATCCGTTTTCGTGAAGTTGGGTTAACGTCAGGGTGGGGCTTGCGTTTGCGTTTATGGCTGGCGGATTGGCTGGTTTAAAAGGCTTGCCACAGCAACAGTAATCCTAGCCCAACCACCAGCAAACCAGCTACCCGTTTGACGGTTTGGTTGCGGGTGAATTTTGCCAACTTTGCAGCCGCCGCGCCCATCAGCAATAGATTCGGCAAGGTTCCCAAACCAAACGCGAGCATCAGCAAAGCACCTTTGGCGATGCTGCCCGCTGATAACGTCCAAATCAGCACGCTGTACACCAAACCGCACGGCAACCAGCCCCACACAAATCCCAGCGGTAACGCTTTCGTGGGGGAGTTCACTGGCATGAAACGCCGCCCTAACGGTTCAATATGCCGCCATAAGGTGCGCCCCGCGTTCTCCACTTGCGCTACCCCTGCCCAGATACCCGCTAGATACAACCCTAGTGCGATGGTAAATACAGCCGCGAATACTTGCAGACCCTGCCGTACACTGTCTAACCCGCTTAATGACAGGAACGCAGCCCCTAAGCCACCTGCCAATGCCCCCGCCAGCGTATACCCACTGATACGCCCGGTGTTATACGCCAGCAGGATGGGGTATAGGGTCGCAGGGTGATTGCGTTGTGCAGCGGGTAAACTGAACGTCAAAGCACTGACGATGCCGCCACACATGCCAAGGCAATGGACACCGCCCAACAACCCGACCAGAAAAGCCGCTAAGTAACTGGAATGGTTTAACCAATCCCATTCCATCAGTTAAGCGTCTGCCGTGCCTGATAATGGTCGCCAGCAAAGCCAGTGAAAAAGTTTTCCAGTAACGGGTGTTCAACAGGCTCAACGCTTTCCTCGGCTTCCAGATTGCGTTCGGCAACGTAAGCCACGCGCCCATCCTGATCAATCAGAACGTGATACCACGGCTCTTCCTTGGTCGGGCTACCGGCTTCCACGTTTTTCTGAAACCATTCTTCGGTGCCTTTGAAGTCAGGGTCAACGTCGAAAATAACACCACGGTAGTTAAACAGGCGGTGATGAATCACCTGACCAATGCCGAACGAAGCGGTTTTTTCTTCCATCATGACAATTCCTCAACACTGTTCATAATCATACTGTATTCCCAATATGCGGCTACTGCGGGCGAATATCAAGATTCCTTGCGGATTTGCTTGATAACCGCGATGCGCCGCCGGTGCAATTCGTCTTTGATTTGCACCCCTTGGAAACCCGCTTGGATAACCGTCTGCACGTCGACTTGCTGACACGCCCGCAATGCTTCCCGAAAGTACGCGGCTTGCGGGTAAGGGCGGTTTTCAAAGCCCGTGCGCCCTTTGGAATCCGCTTCACACGCCAGCAATAATTGCTCGAAACGTTCGGGCTTGCGGAACGCATCGGTGACTTCCAGCACGCTCAACACGGTTTTGGCTTGCAATTCCAGTGCCTTATGGATTCGACCGTGTTGTTCGGCGACGTGTTCCGCCAATTCGCGAAATCGGTTGGGAATTTTTAAGCGTTCACACAACTGTGTCGTCAATTCGCGGCTGATACGTTCATGACCGTGATGACTGGGCAGTATAGTTGCCGGTGTCAGTCCTTTACCCAAATCGTGGGTGAGGGCGGCAAAACGCACTTCGGGGTCATGGCTCAGTTGCACCGCTTGTTGTAACACCATGAGGGTATGGATACCGCAATCAATTTCCGGGTGATAGTTAGCCGGTTGCGGCACACCAAACAGGCGTTCTAATTCGGGGAATAAGACGGCTAACGCACCACAGCCGCGCAATACCTCGAAAAAGCGGGCGGGCTCGGGTTCGGCTAAGGCTCGCACGGTTTCTTGCCAGACACGTTCCGGCACTAAAGCATTCACCTCACCCGCCGCCACCATGTCTTGCATCAGGCGTTGGGTTTCGCTGGCAACCTGAAAACCTAGGGGCGCAAAACGTGCCGCGAATCGCGCTACCCGCAAAATCCGCACAGGGTCTTCGCTAAAGGCGGCTGAAACGTGGCGTAATAAGCGTTGCTGTAAATCCACTTGCCCACCGTAAGGGTCAATTAGCTTGCCGTTGGCATCTTGCGCCATTGCATTGATGGTCAGGTCACGCCGCGCCAAATCTTGTTCCAAGGTGACATCGGTGGCGGCATGGAATTGGAAGCCGTGATAACCCTTGGCGGTTTTACGTTCGGTGCGAGCCAGCGCGTATTCCTCGCTGGTGTGCGGGTGCAAAAAAACCGGAAAGTCGCTGCCCACGGGTTTAAACCCCTGCTGCAACATGTCCGCAGGCGTTACCCCCGTCACTACCCAGTCGCGGTCTTTGATGGGTAAACCCAATAGTTGGTCGCGTACCGCGCCGCCGACCAGATACCGTGTGATTGCATTCATGGGCGAATTATGGCGTTTGATGAGGGCGGAAGTATATCTTTTTCATATTATATTAGCGCAATCTAATGTATTGATAAGTAACAGCAGATTGACCTGGCACACGTTTTGTGATGCTATTCGAGTTTATTTGAGAAATGCTGGCAAATACTAAATCTTACAATTGAAGTAATCCCCCTCATTCACTAGTTAGGAGTTCGCGTTAATGGCTCATGTTGTAATTCTCGGCGCCGGTACCGGTGGAATGCCCGCCGCCTATGAAATGAAGGAAATGCTCGGTAAAGAGCACGAAGTCACGGTTATCAATGAGCGTGATTATTTCCAGTTTGTACCATCCAACCCGTGGGTTGCCGTCGGTTGGCGTACCCGTTCAGACATTACTTTCCCCATCGAAAAGTATCTTGCTAAGAAAGACATTAAGTTTATTTGCAGCCGTTGTGAAAAGATTGACGCCGAAGGCAGCACCTTATATTTGGATAACGGGCAAACCGTAAAGTATGATTATCTGGTGATCGCGACTGGTCCGAAGTTGTTTTTCCAAGAAGTCGAGGGAGCAGGTCCGCACGGTGGTCACACGCATTCGGTCTGTGACGTGACTCACGCGGAAGGCACGTATGCCGATTACCAACGGTTGTTGGCAAAAGGTTCCGGTCACATCATTGTGGGTGCAATGCCGTTTGCAAGCTGCTTTGGTCCGGCGTATGAGTTTGCCTTCATTGTGGATGCGGATTTACGTAAGCGCGGTGTGCGTCACAAATTCAAAATGACTTACGTTTCCTCTGAGCCGTACATTGGTCATTTGGGCTTGGGTGGTGTGGGTGACTCCAAGGGGATGCTCGAATCCGAATTGCGTAACCATCACATGCAGTGGATTATCAATGCCAAAACCACCAAAGTCGAGGCAGGCAAAATGTACGTCACGGAGATGACCGCAAAAGGCGAAGTCGAAAAAGAACACGTCCTCGACTTTGACATGGCGATGATGTTGCCAGCGTTCAAGGGGGTGGATGCGGTCGCAGCCGTGGAAGGTCTGTGCAACCCGCGTGGTTTCGTGATTGTGGATGAATTGCACCGCAGCCCGAAATACAAAAACATTTACTCTGCGGGTGTTTGTATCGCGATTCCACCGGTAGAAGCGACGCCTGTCCCCACCGGTGCACCGAAGACCGGTTATATGATTGAGTCGATGGTCACGTCTCTGGTACATAACATTGCCGACGAGTTGAACGGCAAAGAACCGCACACCACCGCCACGTGGAACGCCATCTGTTTGGCGGACATGGGTGACACAGGGGCGGCATTCGTCGCATTGCCGCAAATTCCACCGCGTAACGTGGCTTGGTTCAAAAAAGGCAAGTGGGTACACATGGCGAAGATTGCCTTCGAGAAATATTTCATCCGCAAGATGAAAAAAGGCAGTTCCGAACCGTTCTACGAAAAGTCCATTTTGAAGATGATGGGGATTACCCGCATCTAATGGGATTCTGACTGAGGAGTCAGGGTTGCTTGATGGGAGGTAGAGTGCCTCCCATTTTTATTTGAGGTTCAGATGCAATTACCAAGCGATATTTCAGTAACCGTTGCGCGGGCGTTAGCCGAAGACATTGGCACGGGCGATGTGACCGCCGAGTTGATTCCGGCGGAAAAGCAAGCCAGTGCGACAGTGATTTCCCGCGAAGACGCGGTGTTGTGCGGGGTGGCGTGGTTCGATGAAGTGTTTCGCCAGCTTGACCCTACGGTGCGGATTGACTGGCAGTATCGGGATGGCGAGCGGGTGGCGGCGAATGCGCTGCTGTGTACCTTGCGGGGCAGTGCGCGTTCGATTTTGAGCGGTGAACGGGCAGCGTTGAATTTCCTGCAAACCTTGTCGGCAACTGCTACTGCGACACGGCGGTATGTGGATTTGGTGGCGCATACGGCTTGCCGGATTTTGGATACGCGCAAAACCTTACCCGGCTTGCGTACCGCACAAAAATACGCGGTATTGTGTGGGGGCGGCACGAATCATCGTATGGGTTTGTATGATCGCGTGCTGATCAAGGAAAACCACATTATGGCGGCGGGGTCGATCACGGCGGCTATCCAGCAAGCGCGAGCGCTACATTCCGGTATTCTAGTGGAAGTGGAAACCGAGAATTTGCAGGAATTGGCGGAAGCGACGGCGGCACAAGCCGACATTATTATGATGGATGAGTACAGCCTTGCGGATATGCGCGAAGCGGTGCGGATAACAGCGGGGAATATTCCGTTGGAAGCCTCCGGTGGGGTTAGCCCGGAAACGGTGGTGGCGATTGCGGAAACGGGGGTGGATTTCGTGTCGATTGGCGGGATTACCAAGCATGTGCGGGCGGTGGATTTGTCGATGCGGTTTAAAGCATGAAAAAATACCTAGGATTCGCTATCGTACTGGCTTTGCTGGCAGGCTGTGGTAACAAAGGTCCGTTAACCTTGCCGGATAAGGCACAACCAAAACAGGAACAGGTTAAATAAATCATGGATCATTTTGAATACCGCCACGGGCAACTTCACGCCGAAAACGTCGCCGTCGCTGACATTGCCCGCGCTCACGGCACACCGTGCTATATCTATTCCCGCGCTACGCTGGAGCGCCATTGGCACGCTTTCAACGACGCGTTTGGTGAGCAGTCGCATTTGGTGTGTTACGCGGTCAAAGCCAATTCCAATCTCGCCATCCTCAACCTGTTTGCCCGCTTAGGCTCAGGGTTCGACATTGTATCCGGCGGCGAATTGGAGCGGGTATTACGCGCAGGCGGCGACCCTGGCAAAGTGGTGTTTTCCGGTTTGGGTAAAAAGGTTCCTGAAATCCGTAAGGCGTTGGAAGTCGGCATCCGTTGCTTCAATATCGAATCCGAAGCCGAACTCGACCGCATTAACACGGTGGCGGGTGAAATGGGCAAGGTGGCGCCCATCTCCTTGCGTGTTAACCCCGATGTGGATGCGCAAACCCACCCCTACATTTCCACCGGCTTGAAAGAAAACAAATTCGGCATTGAAATTGGTCACGCCGAAGCGGTGTACGTGAAAGCCGCCGCCATGCCCCACCTGAACGTGGTCGGCATCGACTGCCACATCGGTTCGCAATTGCTGACGCTGACACCATTCATGGATGCGCTGCAACGCTTGTTGGCTTTGGCAGAACGCTTGCAAGCGCAAGGCATTAAGATTCACCATCTGGATATTGGCGGTGGTTTGGGTGTGCGTTATCAAGAAGGGCAGGCAGCGCCTTCACCCGCCGATTACATGGCGCAATTGTTCACCGACGAACGCTTGCGTCAGTACGAAATTTTCGTCGAACCCGGTAGGGCGATTGCCGCGAATGCAGGCATTTTGGTGACAGAAGTCGAATTCCTTAAAATGTCGGAATACAAAAATTTTGCGGTGGTGGATGCGGCGATGAACGATCTGATTCGCCCCGCCTTATACAGCGCTTGGCAGGAAATTATCCCGGTCGTGCCGCGTGAAGGCGATACCGCGACTTACGACATTGTGGGTCCGGTGTGCGAGACCAGCGATTTTCTGGGTAAAGAACGTGACCTCAATATCCAGCCCGGCGATTTTCTGGCAGTGCGTTCGTCGGGTGCATACGGTTTTACCATGTCGTCCAATTACAATACCCGTCCGCGTGCGGTGGAAGTGATGGTGGACGGTGATACGGTACACGTCGTGCGCCAGCGTGAAACCTTGGATGATTTATTGCGTGGGGAACAGGTGTTGCCCTAATTGGTATATTATTTGTCTCAGCAGAGACTGATTAATTTTATCAGGAAATCCGCTACTACCGTCTGGCGGATTTTTTTCGCACTTCAGCTTTTTTACGCCGGAAAAAATCTGTCTGGTGCGCAGGCTGGGCTATTATTAATGGATACAACAGCCGTGAATCCATTCAACTAACAGCAGACGGAGTCGTTTATGCCAGCACCCAATAGCACCACGGAACACCACGAAGTCGGTGCTGTGTTGTCGAAGCGCGGTAAGGTGACGGCACGTAATAGCGGCGGCGAGTCACGTATTCTCAAACGCGGCGACATCGTATTTGCGGATGACACAGTACACACCGTGCGTGGGGCTAGTGCGCAACTCAAAATGAATGACGCGAATATTGTGATGTTGCGCGGTGGTTGCGCCTTCCGTGTCAGCGTTTACCAACCACAGCAAACGTGTGGGCATCATACGGCACAGCGCTACGAATACATTGGCGGTGCATTGCGCGAAAGTCGCCGTGAATCTAACCACTTGATGGATCCGGGGATTTACTGAGCTGCTTTTCCGCCGAGACATTCCTGAAAGCTATCCGCTGCGGTTTGCAGTAACGTCGGGTAAGTGTCTTTATCCAGCGTTAATGCCATGCCCAATGGGTCGAGTTCGCCGATGCGAATGTTGCTGCCTTCCACCAAGGTTTTGACCATAGCAGGTGGGAACTGCGGTTCTTGAAACAAGCAAACTGCCCGTTTTTCCTCAATAATCTTGCGAATATCCTGTACATGGCGTGCGCCCGGCAAGCGCGAAACATCCAGTGTTACCGCACCCGCAAAATTCAAGCCGTAATGGGTGTCGAAGTGTTGCCAAGCATCGTGAAAGCTCAAGTAGGGTTGCTGGCTTAACGGAGCCAGTTGTTGACGAATACGAACATCGGTGGCTTCAATTTTGGCAATCAGTTGTTGGGCATTGGCGAGATAATCGGCTTGATGGGCGCTATCCACATCACTCAGGGCACGGGCAATTTCCCGGCTCATGGCAATCGCATTCACCGGGTTTAGCCAAAGGTGCAAATCGGCGCTGTGTGCCGCGTGTCCGGCGTGTTCACCTTTATCACCGTGTTGCTGGCGTGCACCGAGGGCTTGAATGCCCGGTACATCGGCAAGGGTAATCACCGCTCTGGTGGGGATGGCGGTCGCTAACGGCTTGTCAAGAAACGTTTCCAGCCCACTGCCGATGCGGAATACCACGCGAGCCGTTTCTAGGGTGCGCATGTCTGACGGTTTGAGGGCGTAATGGTGAGGGGATGCGCCATCCGGCAACAGTTGACGGATGTCCAGCGGGCTGTTTTCGCCGCCAGCAATCGCGTACACCAACGCGTGAATGGGTTTGATGGTGCTGACAATCACGGGTTTGGCGGGTGGTTCCACTTGGCATGACTGCAAAACGGGTAAGCATAACAGCAGCAAAATCGTTAGAATACGTGGCATTTTTTCACTCTTTAATTATGTTGGCAGGCATGTCCACCACACAAACTGTATTAGCAACGTTATCGCACATCGGCTTGAACGTCGGGCAACGGGTGATTTTGCACGATGTTAGCCTCGAAGTGTACCCAGAAAGTGTATTGACCTTGATTGGTCCCAATGGTGCGGGTAAATCCACCGTGTTGAAAATCTTACTGGGTTTGCAAGCGCCTGAGCGTGGCACGGTGTGGCGGATGCCGGGTTTGCGCGTGGGCTATGTGCCGCAAAAATTCCACCTTGATCGTTTGTTACCGCTGACGGTGGCGCGTTTTATTGGTTTGAATTTGCCCCGGCATAATGCCGCTGCGGTGCGCGAAAGTGCGATGGAGGTTGGGGTTGAGGATTTGCTGCCGCAAGCGGTACAGTCGCTTTCCGGCGGGGAATTGCAGCGCGTGTTGCTGGCGCGGGCATTATTAAATAAACCGCAATTGCTGGTATTGGATGAGCCGGGGCAAGGGGTTGATGTCACGGGCTTGAGCGAGTTGTACCAGCTTATCAACCGCTTGAAACTGTTACACGGTTACGGGGTGCTGATGGTGTCACACGATTTGCATCTGGTGATGGCGGCAACCGATCAGGTGTTGTGCTTGAATCAGCACATTTGCTGTTCGGGGCAGCCAGAAGCGGTATCGCGCCACCCGGAATATTTGCGTCTGTTTGGGGATTTGCGCCCAGCGGGTTTGGCGGTTTATACCCACCATCATGACCATCAGCGTGATATGCATGGGTGCATTGTGCCGTTGCCAGCCGCTCAGCAGGAACATAAACATGGATGATTTTATCACACGGGCGTTGCTCGCGGGCTTGGCGGTGGTGTTGATGAGCGGTTTGCTGGGCGTGTTTCTGTTGTGGCGACGCATGGCGTATTTTGGCGATACGCTGTCGCATTCGGCGCTGTTGGGTGTGGCGTTGGGCTTGATGACGGGCATGAGCCTGAATCTGTGGGTGATTGTGGTGTGTGTGGTCGTGGCGTTGCTGATGTTGTATGTGCAACATAATCCCGCCTTAGGCAGTGATACCTTGCTGAGTATTATTGGTCACAGTGCTTTGGCGTTGGGTACGGTGGCGTTGACATTCCTACCCAATGTCAGGATTGATCTCATGGCGTATCTGTTTGGTGATATTCTCGCAGTAACGCACGCGGATGTTGTGTTGACTGGGAGTTTGGCGTTAGTGGTCATTGGAGTCATGACGTGGATTTGGCGACCGTTGTTGTCCTTGAGTGTTCATGCAGAGTTGGCGCAAGTGGAGGGCGTGAAGGTTTGGCGGATTAGTGCGGCTTACATGGTGTTGATTGCATTAATGGTGGCGGTGGCGATGAAAGTTGTGGGTGTGTTGCTGTTGACGGCTTTGCTGATTATTCCGGCGGCAACGGCACGGCGTTTGGCGCGTACCCCGGAACAAATGGCACTGTTTGCGGTGGTGGTTGGGGTGTGTGCATTACTGGCAGGCATGGGACTTTCCTTGCAATGGGATACCCCAACTGGCCCTAGTATTGTGGTATCTGCGAGTATTTTGTTCTTGTTGGTGCAACTCATGCCCCAGCGTGGCGCATGAAAGGTGCAGTCTGGT
>CAYQTB010000061.1:10127-15789 GCA_964420315.1 uncultured Thiothrix sp.
TTAACTGAGGTGGTCTGTATTGATGGAAATTACCGCTGTCTATCCGGGGACGTTTGATCCGATCACCAAAGGGCATCTTGATTTAATCAATCGTGCTAGCAAGTTGTGCGCTCGCGTGGTGGTGGGGGTAGCGTCCAACCCGAAAAAGAAACCGTTATTTTCCCTAGAAGAGCGCGTTGCCATGATTCAGCACGAATTGCTGGAGCAGCACTTGGATACGCAGGTGACAGTGAAAGGCTTTGAGGGATTGCTGGTCGATTTTGCGCGTGAACAGAATGCACGGGTTTTGATCCGGGGGATGCGAGCGGTTTCCGATTTCGAGTTTGAATTCCAGTTAGCCAGCATGAACCGCAGCCTCGCGCCGGACGTGGAGTCGGTGTTTTTAATGCCGGGTGAAAGTTTCTCTTTCATTTCGTCGACCTTGGTGAAGGAAGTGGCCATTTTGAATGGCGATGTGTCACGCTTTGTGACACCGCATGTGCTGGCGGAACTGAAGCAAAAAATAGTACAAATTCGCAGTGAACGTGGGTTGAACTAGAAAAAGTCTGAGTATTGTTATTTTGACGGAAGTTAATGTTATCTTTCAGGGCAGGTTGATAGAATCGCCCCACACAGCTATTCGAGAGGAAAAATTTTATGGCATTGATGATTACTGACGAATGCATTAACTGCGATGTTTGCGAGCCAGAGTGCCCGAATAACGCTATTTCCGCCGGTGATGAAATTTATGTGATTGACCCTAAACGTTGCACCGAATGCGTCGGGCATTACGATGAGCCGCAATGTGTGTCGGTGTGTCCGGTGGATTGTATTCCGCTTGACCCTGATCACAAGGAATCCAAAGAGCAATTACAGTTGAAGTATGAAGCCTTGATGGCTGAAAGCTAATAGGTATGCGGCTGTGCTGACAATAAAACGCCCGCTTATGCGGGCGTTTTGGTGTGTGGCTATTGGCTATAATACCTTAAGAAATGCGACCAGTTGTTGCCTTTCGGTAGCGTCGAGCTGAATGAGGGGAAGGTCGTTACCGTCTTTCATGTTGGGTTGTGCGGCTTGCGTGTAGTAATCGACAACCTGTTCTACGCTGGCAAAGCGCCCGTCATGAAAATAAGGCGCGGTCCGTGCCACATTGCGCAAGCTCGGTACTTTAAACGCGCCACTGACCGCATGGCGGCTGCGGGTCAGGAATTGCAGTTCAGTACAAGTTTCCGCTGGTGCGTCGCTGTGTTTGCCTTGACAATTGAAGCGATCCGTGCGCAGCTTATCCAGCACGGCAGCGCGTCCGCTGTCCTTGCCGGGAATACCCGTACCGATATTTTGGAAGGTTTGATTGCTGAGCAAGGCGCCTGAATGGCAGAGGATGCATTGCGCTTTGCCGATAAACAGTTTCGCTCCGGCACTTTCGCTAGGGGTGAGTGCGAAGGGTTGCTGGGTGAGGGTGTCCAGCTTATTCGGGGTAAGCTTGAGGCTGCTGACATAAGCGGCGAGGAATTTGCCCGTGGCAGCGAATACGGCGTCAATCTGTTCCCGCTGGGCTAGTGGCATCTGTTTCCATGCTTGTAATTGTGCCAAATCCCCTTGGGGTGAGGCGGCTGTAGGCGGCTGCTGCAGCGTATCCGCTGTTGCAATATTTCCTAGTAAGGTTTGGTATGGGAGCTGGTAGTGCGCGTCGGTGAGTAGAAAGTGTACTAACTCGGTACGGGTTAAGCCGTGTTCGGCGGGGTTTTCCAGCGGTTCTAAGGCTTGTGACCAGAGGCTGTCTTTGCGCCCGTCCCAGAAAAACCAGTCTTGATGAGCAACACCGAGCAGGGCGGGGGTGTTGCGTGTGCCGGTTGCCAAGGCGACGGCTACCGGTTTGCCATCGCTGAACGCTTTAGCCGGTTGATGGCAAGTGGCGCAGGCGATTTTGCCATTGCGGCTCAAGCGGCGATCGAAAAACAAGTCCCGCCCCAGCGCCAGTGCTTGTGGGTGTTGTGCAAAGCGGTTGCTAGGGTCGGTTGCCGGGGGTAAGTTTGCCAAGCTGAAGGATTGTAGTGCGGCAAATTCCGCTGCCGTCCATTGCCAGTTGGTGTTGTGGCTACCGCTCATGCCTAGCAACGCTGTCAGCAGTAGTAAGCAGGCAAGGTATTTCATAACGTAAACCAAAACACGATTTTGTCTTGTGCAGCGGGTCTCGCCTTAGAATGCAGCAAGAAACCTAGCACCCATTCCCCCGTCATACTGTACTTCAAGCCGTCGATGCGAAATTCACCGGGTTTGCCCGTCGGCACGGCTTGCGGGGCGGTAGGTAAGCCATGCCCGTGGGAAGGCATTCCACCATCCACGGCAATGATAAGGTCGGTGGGCAGGGCTTGCGGGCTGTCCACCTGCAAGCGGCACTCCTGAAATGTGCCAACGCTAGGGGGCGCGGCACAGGTCAGGGTGGCTTGGTACAGCGCTTTGCTGCTGACTTGTTTGAGTTGCCAAGCCGTATGCGCGGTGCTGTCCTGGCAGCCTGCTAGGAGTAGGCTGAGTGGCAGGGGGAGCAGTTTTGTTAGCATAGTTGTGTGCTCAAATTGTCCGAAGTATTACTGAAAACGATACGCGAAATAGCGTGGGTTTGCCGAAGCATTCGGATAAACGTCCTCAGTCGTGCCACCAAAGACAGCATTGTTGCCCCGGAACATCAGGCGTAAGTGGGTGGTGTTGCCCAGCCAGCTACGCGGGAAACTGAATTCCGCCGTTTGTCCGCTGAAGGCGTTGGTGGTGCTGCCTTGCGGTGCCCAGTTCCAACTGTCGCCATCGCCGCTGTAGCGCCAAAGTGTGCGCCCTTCCAACATGTATTCGGCTCCTACTGCGCCATTGCCGTAGCCGGTGGTGCCATTATTATCCGTGTCGAAATAGACTTGGTATGCCCATAACTTGCTGGTATCCACTGCATTGAGGGTGCGGTAGGCAAGGTAGGCGTTGCTGCTGTCGTGCGCCATCCAGCCTCCTTGCCAGTCGAGTGGATTATTGGTTCCGGCTACGTCTATTGGATCGGTTCCGAAAGAGGTCAGGCTGTTCCAATCACTCAGGTTGCCATTGATACTGAGATTGGCGGCAGGATTGCTAATACTGGTCGCTGTACCTGTGCCGGTGGGCGTGTACATTTTATAGGTGAAATAGCGTGTAGTGCTGGCGGTATTGAACGCGCCATCGGGGTAAACGTCTTTTGCAGCTCCCCCAAATGCAGCATTGTTGCCCCAGAACAGTAGCCGTAATTCACTGCTATTGGCTAACCAGCTACGGGGGAAGCTGAACTCTGCCGTATTGCCACTGGTTTGAAACGCCATGCGCCCTTGGTATGCCCAACTCCAGCTTGTGCCATTGCCGGTATAACGCCACAGGTTTGCGCCTTCCAGCAAATAGTCTGCGCCCAGTGCACCGGTACGGTAGCCGCTGGTGGTGCTGGCGTCGGTATCCAAATACGCCTGATAACCCCAGAAACCGCTGGTGTCGATGTTATCTTTGGTTTGGTAGGCAAGGTAGACACGCTCCGTATCGTTGGCTAACCAGGCTTCCAGCCAGTTGAGTTTGTTGCTGATACCGCTTACGTCATCGGGATCCCTGCCAAACGAGGTCAGGCTTGCCCAGTCGTTGAGGTTGCCGTTGACGCTGATACCATTGGCATTATTCGATACAGTGCCATTTGCAGGCGGTGGCGGTGTGGTATCAGCCGTGGTTTCGGCGCTAGTGCTCAGTGGGTTTTTGTCATGCCAGTCACGCGGAATGACGCGGATGTGACTCCAGTGTGCATCCATATGCGGTACGTCTTCAGCACGGGGCATGTGGTAGAAGGTGCTGGAAGGCCATACCACAATGTCCTGCCCGCTGAGGCTTTCATTATTCACAAACGCGCTCAGGTCTCTCGCACAGCCATTGGTAGTGGGGTTGTGGGAGGCAAATAATTCACAGCTTTTTTGCTTGGTGACGTAGAAATCGTGGTGGGTGAACGGTTCGGTGCTAGGACCAACGTCACGCTGCACCGATTCGGGGAGCTGGATTTCGTAGGAAAGCGCTAAGCCTTTGCTGTTTTTCAAACGACCATCCATGACCCGCCAACTGCGTAAGGTGGCAGGGTTGACGGAACGGGCGGCTTCGTTGGTGAAGGGGGTGTTGGCGCGGGTTAGTTTTCCGGCGTTTTGGGTGTAGTTGATTTCTTCCACTACATCGTCATTGCCGGTGCCACCGAGATCGAAGTCCAGTTTCCAGAAAAAATTGTGTAAGTGTGCAATACCAACTTTGTTGTTTTCCAAGAGCCAGCCGTGCTCGGCAATGTTGGCAGCACCAAAGCGTTGCAGAGCACCGGTTGCACCGATACTGGGTTCGATAGCGCCGTCATCCAGAAAGCGCCATTGGGGGATGTAGTTATACGCCCCGATGGCGGCAACACTGAAGAGGCTGAGGGCATCGCCTTGCAAGCGGTCGTTGTCGACGCTGTAAGCATCATCGCGGGGCGTGATTTGCTGGCACAGCACATTTTTGCCGGAATAGCTGAGCAGTTGCCCACCGACGCATTCTTGTGCCGTCAACGCGGTCATGTAATTACCGCCTAAGCCATAGTCAGATACGTCATGATAGCGTGCGCCATTGTCGTCGTAGGGAACGTGGATTTGTGCCACTGCTGCCTGATACAGCACCATGCGGCGCGTGCCGTTTTTGGGCGTGTAATGGATATTGTGCAACACAATGCCTTCGCGGTTACGGTGTTCCCAGCACATATCCCAGCGCGATTGATTGGGCAGGGTGGCTTCAACGTAATACTGATCGGCGCAAAATTCGGCTGCTTGTAAGTTGTCAGGTAAACCGCTGCCGAGTGCCAGCAAAGCAGTGGCAGTATACGCATAAGCTGATGATTTCATTGTTATCGTTCTCACTATCAGAAGGGGTTGGTTGAGTGCCAGTCACGCGGTAACAGTTGGAAACTGCTCCACACCGTGCCAATGCGATTGCTGTCTTCGCTACGTGGGAGGTGGTGGTAACTTTGTTTGTACCACACCACGATGTCCTGTTGGTTGAGGCTTTCACCGTTAACAAACTGGCTGACATTGGCGGTGCAATTGTTGGTGGGGTTATTGGCAGCGTGTTTTTCACAAGCGTTGTAGCGGGTGAAAAACACGTCGTGCGCCAGCCAAGGGGTATTACTGCTATTGGCGCGGCTGTGGTCGTAACGGTTGGGGAGCAGTTCGTAGGAGAGTTGCCCGACACTGCCATTGGTGAGAATGCCATCGCGGATACGCCAGAAACGTTTGGTTTCGGGGTCAAAGTTGCGCCCGGTTTCGGTATTGAGCGGAGTAATGGCTTTGATTTTGCGTAAGCGATCGGCACTGGGGGTGCTGCTGATTTCTTCCACCACATCATTGCTAGGGGTGGTGTCGAGGTCGAAATCCAAGCGCCAGAGAGCGTGATCGGTGAAGCCGGTGGCGATTTTGCCGCTTTGCATGGCAGACCAGCCGTACTGGGCAGCACTGGCATCCACGACGGGTAATTCGCCGCTTAAGCCGAGGCTGGGTTCAAGCGTACCGTTTTCGTAAAAGCGCCAGCGTACTGCGTAATTGCGTGAGCCGATTTGCGAGTGACTGCTCAGTTCCCATAGTTGCCCTTGGCGTTGGGTGGTGTATTTGTAGGAATAACCGTGGTC
>CAYQTB010000062.1:0-14468 GCA_964420315.1 uncultured Thiothrix sp.
GGTTAACCAAACCGCCATCCACCAACCATTGCTTGCCGTAGCGATAGGGGGTAAACAGACCGGGCAGGGCGATGGAGGCAAAAACGGCTTCCAGCAACGCACCTTGCGTAAACCAGATTTCGCGCCCGGTTTCTAAATCCGTGGCAACACTGGCAAATTTGCAGGACAGTTGTTCAATGCTTTGCTGGGTGTCACACACATTGGTATGAAAAAACTGCTGTAACTTATCGCGATTCACAAAGCCGTTACCCAGCGCAATGCCAATACGGGGGGATGTGCCATGCGTTTAATCCATTGCAATCACAATGCGGTTACTAGTCCCCGTCAATACCGTGAAGATGCGACGGCGTTCTCGCCCATCCAGTGTAGCCACGGCTTCGTACTGACCGGGAGCCACTTCGAGATTAGCAGAATGGCGACGTGGGGTTGCAATGGTGTGCCTGCCGCCATCCAACCGGTACACCGTCCAGCTCATGGGACGCAGGGCGGGACCATTATCGAGTGTAGCCACCAGCGTTACTTTGCCAGAAGGCATTTGGATATTAGCCGCACTGAGTTTACCAGAGCTGACTTTTAAGCGTTGGGAATGTTGGATGCGATCGCCACGGCTGGCTAACACGTCGTATTCACCGGGTAGCAGCAGCGTATTAAGAATTTTATTATCACTACGGGTACTTACTATTTTCTCGGCATTTTCACCGTGTTGTGCGATAACTTTCCAATCCGCTAGGTGTGAACTATTGACGCGCAAACGCCCAACATTAGCAGTAAACGGGAGCTTGCTGAGTTTCCCTTCCAAGACATTAACGGTTTGGGTGGAAGTATACGTGCCAATCGACAACGTTACCTCGTATTGACCATTTGGCAAACGCAGCGTTGGCGAATGCCCAAGGTGACGTTGTTCAAGACTGCCATCTGCCGCACGGATGTACCAAGTAATATCCCCAGCCACTACCGAAAGCTCATCCGCTAACATGACTGACAAGGCTAAATTATCTGCTGAAGAGGTATTCACTGCCGCTACCGACAAGGGAGGGGAAGGTGACAGGTTAGACGATTCGGCTGAACCCATACTAAAAGCGGCTAACAGCAATACTGCTGCTAACATTAGCGTATTGTTTTTATTGTTTACCATGAAAGTGTACTGCGTTCTGACATGGCACTAATGAGATGCTATTGCAAGCTGAATAACAATCTTCAGCAGATGAACACCAAAGTTTTTACGCCTGACGGCTAAAGCGGGTAATTTTGATTATTTATCAAGCAATTTTTGATTAAACGGCGACAAAGCTTTACTGCTAATCGTGACGAATGGCATCTTGGCTTGCAGCTTGGTATCGGGGGTAAATACGTCCAACGTTGCTAACCATTCCATCCGTTCCAGTGTACACACTGGCAGAATCAGTTTGCCTTGGAATTGCGCTGTACCGGTGGATTTTAACTCGGCGTATTGGTAGCCCATGAACATATTCACGCCCTCCACCGTCAGACGCACATTATTCACCTCTGCCACACCGCTGGTGTCCACCTGTATGGTCAACTCTTCCATGAGCGGAATATTGGAGGGATTGATACTGAAACGCACACTCCGCCCTTGTGCATCACTTGCCACACACGGCGCTTGGCGCAAATCGCACGGGGTTTGCAGGCTCAAGGCGACACTGGGTAATTCACTGGCAGGCAGCGAATCAAACCACCATTTGCCCGCCACCGTCAGCACGAACACCGTTAAACCCAGTAACAGATAACGCATCATCGCGAAAACTCCGCCACCACCGGCGTATGATCCGACGGTTTTTCCCACGTGCGCGGTTCACGGTCAATCACACACGACTGGCAGGCATCCGCTAAGGGTTTACTCGCAAGAATCAAATCAATCCGCAACCCGTGATTACGCCGGAAACCACCGCCACGGTAATCCCACCAGCTAAAACTTTTGTCCGGCTGAGTAAACTGACGGAAGGTATCGCTTAAGCCCAATGCTTGAATGGTCTGCAACGCCGCACGTTCAGCAGGGGAGCAGAGGATGCCTTCACCCCACGCCACCGGGTCATGTACATCGCGATCTTCGGGGGCAATATTGAAATCGCCGAGCACCACCAATGACGGATACAACGCTGCCTGTTGCTGTAACCACGCGGTCACTTGCGCCAGCCAATCGAGCTTGTAAGCGTATTTGTCAGAACCAACTTCTGCACCATTGACCACGTATAAATTCACAATGCGCACACCCTCAATGGTCGCCGCAAGAATACGGCGTTGCGGGTCGTCTAAATCGGGGATGTCGGTAATAACTTCCGTAGCAAGCGACTTGCTGAGTATCGCCACGCCGTTATAGGTTTTCTGCCCAGCGAATACCGCGTGATAACCAGCCGCTTCCAGTTCTGCCAACGGAAACTGCTCATCCACCGTTTTGGTTTCCTGAATCGCGAGTACGTCTGGTTGTGCCGCTTCCAGCCATTGCAATACGTGTGGCAAGCGTACTCGCAGCGAATTGACGTTCCATGTCGCAATCTTCATACGGTAAGACCGCTGTGGCGCAGCAGGGCATCCGCTGAAGGCTTACGCCCACGGAAAGCGACGAAGGATTCCATTGCTTTGCGTGAACCACCGACTTGCAGCACTTCCCGCAAAAATGCTTCGCCCACACCCGCATCAAACAAACCTTCTTCTTCAAAGCGGGCAAATGCATCCGCCGACAACACTTCCGCCCACTTGTAGCTGTAATAGCCTGCTGCGTAACCACCGGCAAACACGTGGGTAAAACTGTTCGGCATTCGATTAAACGCGGGGGGGTTAATCACTGCCACTTGTGCCAACACTTCCTGACGGATAGCTTCCAACTTGCCGGGTTCTGCCGCTTGCGGATCAAGGTGCAAGCGCATATCAAACAGCGCAAATTCCAATTGGCGCAGCGTCGCCATTGCAGTTTGAAAATGCCGCGCTGCCTGCATTTTCTGGAACAAGGCTTCTGGCAACGCCTCACCCGTTTGCCAATGCGCCGCGATCATGTCCAACACACTGCGTTCCCAGCACCAGTTTTCCATAAACTGACTCGGTAACTCGACCGCATCCCACTCCACCCCATTGATTCCGGCAATATCGGGGTAATCGACTTGGGTGAGCATGTGGTGCAAACCGTGTCCGAACTCGTGGAACAGCGTCACCACTTCATCGTGGGTAAACAGTGCAGGTTTGTCACCGACCGGTGCGCTGCTATTGCAAGTCATGAACGCGACCGGAATCTGCAAACCATCCGCGCGTCGGAAACGCCCGCAGAAATCGCTCATCCACGCCCCGCCACGCTTGTGCTGACGGGCGTACAAATCCAGATAGAAACACGCCTGCACCGTATCGGTACGGTCATACACCAAATAGAAACGCACGTCGGGATGCCATAAGTCAATGTGCGCCGTTTGTTGCTCGATACGCACGCCGAAGAGTTTGCTCACCAATGCAAACAAACCATTAATCACGCGATCAACCGGGAAGTAGGGTTTCAAATCTTCGTCGGTGAAATCGAAACGCGCTTGTTTCATCTTTTCACTGACGTAGCCCACATCCCACGCCTGCACCTCATCCAGCCCCAAGTGTTCCCGCGCAAACGCCTGCACCTCAGCAAACTCGCTTTCAGCAAACGGCTTGGCTTTGTGGGCAAGGTCTTCGAGGAAATCCAATACCTGTTGCGGACTTTCCGCCATTTTGGTTGCCAGCGACAATTCGGCGTAATTGGCGTAGCCGAGCAGGGTGGCCTCTTCGTGACGCAAACGCAGAATATCGCGCATTACCTGAGCGTTATCCCATTCAGGGTTCGCACCCAAATCCGACGCACGGGTGGTATAGGCACGGTAGAGTTCCGCGCGTAATTTCCGATTATCCGCATACGTCATCACCGGGAAGTAAGCGGGGAATTGCAAAGTAATCACCCAGCCTTCCAAATCGTGTTGCTTGGCGGTTTGCGCTGCCATTTCCAATGCCGATTCCGGTAAACCCGCGAGTTCGTTCACATCCAGAATTTGCTTCGTCCAAGCATTAGTGGCATCCAACACATTGTCAGAAAAGCGTGAATTCAGTTGCGCGAGTTCCTGACTGATAGCGCGGTAACGTTCCTTTTGTTCTGCGGGCAATGCCACGCCAGAGAGTTTGAAACCCAGCAAGCTATCATCCAGACTTTTTTGTTGTGCCGCATCCAGTGAGGTATCGCTTTCCCGAATCGCCTGAATTGCTGCAAACAACTGCGCGTTCTGCCCCATCTCGGTGTGGTAATCACTCAAGCGTGACAGGTTGGCATTGTATGCCTTACGCAATTCCTCGCTGTTCGCCACGGCATTCAAATGACTGACGGGCGACCACATCCGCTCCAAGCGGTTGCTGGCTTCGTTCAAGGGCGCAACCAGATTGTTCCAAGTGAAACCGGTAGTGTGTGCCAAGGTTTGCACCAAACCGGCACGGTTCTCGTTAAGCACCACATCCAACGCTGGGGTCACATGTTCCGGTTTGATTTGCGAAAACAGCGGCAGTTTGCTGATGTTCAACAGGGGATTTTCTTGTTTCACGTGAAACCTCACACGTCCAGATTGGCAACAGACAAGGCATTGTTTTCGATAAAGTCACGACGCGGCTCGACTTCATCGCCCATCAGCATGGTAAACACTTCGTCGGCAGCAATCGCATCTTCGACACGTACTTGCATCAAACGACGGGTTTCAGGGTTCAGCGTGGTATCCCACAATTGCTCAGGATTCATTTCACCCAAACCTTTGTAGCGGCTGATTTGCAACCCACGATTGGCTTCTTTCATCAACCATTCCACCAATTGGTCAAAACGTTGCACTTCGTATTTGCGTTCACCGCGTATCACTACCGCGCCTTCACCCAGCAAGCCATCCATTTCACGGTTGGTTTTAATCAGCAATTTGGTTTCTGGCATGAGGAAGAAATCGCGGTCAAGCAGAATGCGGTGGTCAAGACCATGCTGGCGACGGTTAATTTCCAACGTCCAAGCACTGTCGTCAATTTTGTTTAAGTGCGAGGTATAAGTACGCGCACCGTTATCCGCCGTGTTCATGGCGGCAATGGCATTGCCTATCCATTCTGCAAACGATTCGGCGGTTACGCTGTTGATGTCTTCGGTGGAGGGCAGTCTTTCAAACAACAAGGCTTCCAGCAAATGACGATCGTACCGGCGGGATAAGCGGTTAATGACTTGTTTGGCAGCATTGTATTGGCGTACTAAGGTTTCCAAGGCTTCGCCACTGATGGCAGGGGAATGTGCGTCCAGATGCAGGTTAGAGCCGTCCAATGCTAATTGCAGCAAGTAACGCTCCATTTCGCTGTCATCTTTGATGTATTGCTCTTGCTTGCCACGCTTGGCTTTGTACAGCGGGGGTTGTGCAATGTAGATGTGACCGCGCTCCACCAATTCCGGCAATTGCCGATAGAAAAAGGTCAGCAACAGGGTGCGGATGTGTGAACCGTCCACGTCCGCGTCCGTCATAATAATAATGCGGTGGTAGCGTAATTTTTCGATATTGTATTCTTCGCGCCCAATCCCACAGCCTAGCGCAATGATCAAGGTACCGACCTCTTGCGAGCTGATCATCTTGTCGAAACGGGCGCGTTCCACGTTGAGGATTTTACCTTTGAGCGGCAGAATCGCTTGGGTGCGACGGTCACGCCCTTGTTTGGCGGAACCACCCGCTGAATCCCCTTCCACGAGGAATAATTCGGACAGGGCAGGGTCTTTTTCTTGGCAGTCAGCGAGTTTGCCGGGCAAACCGGCAATGTCTAACGCGCCTTTGCGGCGGGTCATTTCACGGGCTTTGCGAGCGGCTTCACGCGCCCGTGCTGCTTCGATCATCTTGCCCGCGATCAGCTTGGCTTCTGCTGGGCTTTCCAACAGAAATTCGCCGAGACGCTCATTCATGGCTGCTTCAACGATACCTTTGACTTCGGAGGACACCAGCTTATCTTTGGTTTGCGAGGAGAATTTCGGGTCAGGCACTTTCACCGATAACACGGCGGTTAAGCCTTCACGCGCATCGTCACCGGTTGGGCTGATTTTTTCTTTCTTTGCCAACCCCGCACTGTCGATGTAACTGTTCAAGGTGCGGGTAAGAGCAGCACGGAAACCGGACAAATGCGAGCCGCCATCACGCTGTGGAATATTGTTGGTGTAGCAGAAAATGTTTTCCTGATACGAATCATTCCATTGCAACGCCACTTCCACACCCACGTCATCACGTTCCGTAGTGAAGTAAATAATATTGTTGTGAACGGGTGCTTTGTTACGGTTAAGGTGTGCGACAAAGGCTTTGATACCACCTTCGTATTCAAAAATATCTTCGCGCCCTTCGCCACGGCGGTCGATCAGGTGAATGCGTACCCCGGAATTCAAAAACGATAATTCACGCAAACGTTTCGCCAAAATATCGTAGTGAAATTCGGTCAGTGTAAAAATATCGGCACTCGGCCAAAAGCGTACCGATGTTCCTGTGCCTTCGGTATCACCAATAATCGCCAATGGTGCAACCGGATCACCGAGTTTGTACATCTGTTGATGCAATTTACCGTTGCGGCGAATCGTTAATTCCAGATGGGAAGAGAGTGCGTTCACCACCGAAATACCCACGCCGTGCAACCCACCGGACACTTTGTAGGAGTTATCGTCGAATTTACCGCCTGCGTGCAACACGGTCATGATGACTTCAGCGGCTGAACGCCCTTCCTCTTCGTGCATATCCACCGGAATGCCACGCCCGTCATCCGAGACTTTGACCGAGCCATCACTGAAAATTTCGACTTTGACCTCTTTGCAATAACCCGCCAGGGCTTCGTCGATGGAGTTATCCACCACCTCGAAAACCATGTGGTGCAAACCCGTGCCATCATCGGTATCGCCTATGTACATGCCGGGGCGTTTGCGTACCGCTTCCAAGCCTTTGAGTACTTTAATGTTCGAGGAATCGTAGGTTGGTGGTACAGGTGTTGCTTCAGTCATGTCATGTCCATTATTGCTGTGATTGGGTGGCTAGGTGCTGGTAAACACTTGCCCGTGTTTCACGTGAAACACCTTGGCATCCGCCACCCAGTTCTTCAAAGGTTGGTGATGTGTGCCGGTAATCAGTAACTGTTGTTGTGTCGTGTGCAGCGTATTGTATAACGCCTGCTGATTTTGCTCATCCAATTCTGCTGCCAAGTCGTCGATAGCGATTATACCGCGTTTTGTACCGCTCTCGGCAACGGCATGGCTTTGCGCTAATAATAAACTCACCGCCAGTACTTTCAGTTGCCCGCGTGAGGCAACCCGTATTGCCGGTATTCCATCCAGCAGAATGTGTAAATCGGCTCGATGCGCACCGTAAAGGCTGAAACCCTGCTTGAGTTCCTGCTCGGCTTTCTCACGAAAAAAAGCACACAGAGCGGTTTCATCTTCTACCGCAATACCCTGTGGAAAACCACTACTGAGGTGAAGTTGCGGTGTGCCCGACGAGGCTAACAGTTCGTGCGCATGTCGCAAAGCTTCCAGCAAAGCATTCAGCGCGTTCACCCGGTATCGGTACAGTATTGGTTGTAAGCTGATAAGTTGTTGCGTCCACTGCGGCAATGCCTGACGTTGACGCGGATCACGCAAACAGGTATTGCGCTGTTGTAACACCCGCTGATACTGCCGCCATGCGGTGTTGAAATCGGCAAAACGGTAAAACGCAATCCAGTCGAGAAACGCGCGTCGTGCAGTCGGGCTGCCTGTGACCAGTTCTACTGAGCCGGGGTGAATCAGGGTGAGGGGAACGTGGCTGCTGAGTTCGGCTTGCTGCGGCACATCCGCGTGGTTAATACGAATGCGCGTATCCGCCACACTTTTGCTGATGCCCAACGGGTAACGCGCACCGGATAAACCGTTTTCCACCGTCGCAGCAACCGTGAGTTCGGTTTCCCCCCGGCTAATCAATTCGGCAATACGTGGGGTACGAAACGAACGCCCGCGTGACAATACACTCAAGGCTTCCAGCACGCTGGATTTGCCAGAAGCATTATCACCGTACAGTACATTGACCCGTTCCGCCAAAGTCAGTTCCGCATGGGTAAGCACGCGGCAATGTGTGACGCTGACCCGGCTTAACCACATGGGTTTGCGTTCCGCACCTTAGAGGCGAATCGGCATAATGACGTTGCGCACGCTTTCATCATCAGGGTCAGTGAGTAAGACGCTGCTTTCAGAGGAGTTGCAGTGCATACGCAGGGTTTGCCCTTCCAAATGGTTAACCGCATCCAACAGATAGGTGACATTAAAGCCAATGCTGAAATCCTTACCGTTATAGTGCACATCCAATTCATCGGTCGCAATTTCCTGTTCCGGGTTATGCGCTTGCACCTGCAACAAGTTTTCACTTAAGGATAAACGCACGCCTCGGAATTTTTCATTGGAAAGGATAGCCACCCTGCTCAGCATGTCTTTGAACACTTTACGATCCATATCCACCTGAATTTGCCCACCACCGGGAACAGCCGCGCGGTAATCCGGATAACGCCCATCGACCAGCTTGGTGGTGAACCGTAAATTATCCAGTTGCACCCGCAAATGGTTTTGGCTGCTTTGTAGCTGTACCGGTACTCGGCAATCACCGCGTAACAAACGAGACAGCTCCAATACGCCTTTGCGGGGAATAATGAATTGACGGCTGTGTTCCACACCGGGTATATCCGCTGTATGGAAACACAGTGCTAAACGGTGTCCGTCGGTTGCCACGGTGCGCACCCCATCGGGGTTCACTTCCAGCAATAAACCGTTGAGGTAATAACGCACATCCTGGTTTGCCATTGCAAATGAGGCAGCTTCCAATAAATGCTTCAGGGTATTTTCCGGCAGTTCTAAGGTATGCACATCACCAATGTCCTCCAGTTCCGGGAATTCGTTGGCGGGCAGGGTAGCGAGTTCAAAACGGCTACGTCCGGCAGTGACCTGTGCGCGTTTATTTTCTTGTATCTCCACATTCACAATACTTTCTGCTGGCAGTGATTTGCAAATGTCAGCCAGTTTACGGGCTGGCAGGGTGATCTCGCCGTCAGTACCGTCCATGATAGGGGTGTGGGTGGCAATTTCCAATTCCAAATCAGTGCCACGCCAAAAGGCTTGCTTGCCCTGAATGCGTAATAACACGTTTTCCAGAATCGGGGAGGTATGGCGTTTTTCGATGGCCCCCAAGGTAGCTTGTAGGGATTCGAGCAGGTGTTCACGGGTTTGAGTCAGTCTCATTACTTATATGTCTTAAATCTTAAAAAATAGTCATTATAATAAGGAAGCAGCCTAATTGTGGATAACCTTGCTATCTAGCTGATTTCCATGCCTGAAATGGCACTTACCCACAAGGATAAGCTTGTGGACTACTTCCCTGCCTAATTGTCAGTATCCTGTGGATACTTTTTCATGCACTGTTTATCCACAGAACATCCAGTGGGTTATCAGGGTACTTATCCTCAGTTTGTTAACGTCCGAAACAGGATGCGGTACTCTTCTTCCAGTTTCGGGTCAGACTCGCGGAGTTCGGTCACTTTGCGGCAAGCGTGCAGCACGGTGGTGTGGTCGCGTCCGCCAAATTCGTCGCCAATTTCCGGTAAACTGTGGTTAGTGAGTTCTTTAGAAAGCGCCATCGCAATTTGCCGAGGGCGTGCCACCGAGCGGTTGCGGCTTTTCGCATCCATATCCGTTACCCGGATATTGTAGTACTGCGCGACTATTTTTTTGATGTTTCCCATGGAAACCATTTTGTCCTGGCTGGCTAACTGATCGCGCAGGGCGTTCTGTACAAAGTCTAGGGTTACTTGGGTAATGCACTTCAGGCGCATACTGGCAATGACCCGTTGCAAAGCACCTTCCAGATCGCGGATATTCGAGTGGAAGCGTTTACCGATGAAAAAACTCACTTCATTAGGCAGGTGCAACCCGGCGTCCTCAGCCTTTTTACGCAGAATCGCTACGCGGGTTTCCAAGTCGGGGGATTCGATTTGTACGGTCAACCCCCAGTTGAAGCGCGTTTTCAAACGGTCTTCAATACCTTCTAGGTCGCGGGGGAATTTATCGCTGGCGAGAATAATGCGTTTCTGACCTTCCAGCAGCGCATTGAACGTATGGAAAAACTCTTCCATCGAACGGTCTTTACCCGCAAAGAATTGGATGTCGTCGATGAGCAGTGCATCCAAGCTACGGTAATGTTGCTTGAATTCTTCCATGCGGGAATTGCGGATGGCAGAAATCATGTCATTGACGAAGCGTTCGGCGTACACATAAATCACCCGTGCACCGGGGTCACGTTCGAGGATGCGGTTGCCGATGGCGTGCATTAAATGGGTTTTACCCAAGCCTACCCCACCGTAGATGAATAGCGGGTTGTAGCCAGTGTCAGCATGATCCCCGACTTGTTGCGAGGTGGCGCACGCCAGTTGATTAGATTTGCCTTCCACGAAATTCGCAAAGGTCATGCGTGGGTTGAGTGAATTGGCAAAGCGTTCACTGACCGGTGCCGGTTGCTGTGAACTCCACCCACGCTCACGGTTCATGGCGTCGTTGGGCGGCTGGGGGGGCGGGAATGCCTGTGGGGGGTCTTCGCGTGGCGGTGGTGATGCCACGGATGAGCCGATTTGCAGTAATACATCGAATGCATTATCGCCGGTGAGAATGCGAGCATGGAACGCAATCCGTGGCAGGTAGTGTTCATGCACTTGTTGGAGCACAATGGTATTGGGGGCTAGTAAATACAATGCCTGACGCTTTTCAACCGCGTGTAAGGCACGCAGCCAAGTATTGATTTCACTGTCAGGGACTTCTTGTTCGAGTTGCTGTAAACATTGTTGCCAGAGCATAGAAAAGCGGTTCCAAGGTGGTTGAAACGGGTCGAAATCACGGTGTTGGAACAGCCAATTATAGACGCGCCTCGGAGTTATCCACAAGCACAAGCTACGCGCATAGCAATTCAGAGCATCCTAACTTTCATGATGCGAGCGAAGCCGTCTGCGAGGCAGAACTGGATGAGCGAACGCAAAGATGGTGTTTTTAAACAGCTAAAAGCACTGCTCAACCTCTTCGGGATTGCCCGTTATTATACGGATGACTGGAGGGCTCACGAACGTCATTTGGACACTGATAAGAACCCTCTGCTTTTCAAAGGATGAAGTGATGCACGATAATCCAAATAGCGAACCAAAAACGAACTATTGATTGCTAAAGGGAAACTATAAGCATAAAATGCAAAAAAGTTTCCCGTGGAGTAACTCATGTACGAAGTTAGAGCGTCAACGGTGTTGCAGTGTCTTGAAGAGGCTGCGCACTATTACAATCATTCCGAGATTGCTGAAAAGCTGGGAGTTAACCCCAGCACAGTCGGACGCTGGCTAAAACATGAAACTGAGCCTAAACATGGCATTCTGTACGGTCTGCAACAGATGTTAATGCCGTTTGGTAAACCGGCGGATAGTGCCGATTTCACTTTCATCGACCTTTTTGCTGGAATTGGCGGTATTCGCAAGGCATTTGAACTGAACGGGGGGCGGTGCGTATTCACCAGTGAATGGGATGTTTACGCTCAACGTACCTACCATGCGAACTTTGCCGATGGGCAACCGATTGCCGGGGATATTACCGCGATACCTGAAGCGAATATTCCGGCACATGACGTACTATTAGCCGGTTTCCCCTGCCAGCCGTTTTCGATTGCGGGAGTCTCGAAGAAAAATGCCCTTGGACGGGCGCACGGTTTTGAGGATGAAACTCAAGGCACGCTGTTTTTCGACGTGGCACGTATCATCAAAGCCAAACGCCCCGGCGCATTCCTGCTAGAAAACGTCAAGAATCTGCAATCTCATGACAAAGGTAATACCTTCCGTATCATCTTGCATACCCTGCGGGAGGAACTGGGCTATCAGGTATTTTGGACGACTATTGATGGGCAACATTGGACCCCCCAACATCGCGAACGCACGGTGATTGTCGGCTTCCGCGAACCGACCGGGTTTAGTTGGGATGCCTTGCAATTGCCGGGTAAAGGGCACATCACCATTGGTAATATCTTGCATCGCGTGGACGGCACAGAACCCGTGTTGGAACACGATGAAGGTCACTATTTCGATCACGCCAACCGCAAGGTGCATGACAAATACACTCTCACCAATAACCTGTGGAAATACCTACAAGGCTATGCCGACAAGCACAAAGCCAAGGGCAATGGTTTTGGTTTTGGGCTGGTGTATGCCAATAGCGTTTCCCGTACCCTTTCCGCCCGTTATTACAAAGACGGCTCGGAAATACTGGTCTGGCAAGGCGAAAACAAAAACCCCCGTCGCCTTACTCCACGAGAATGTGCGCGATTGATGGGCTACCCGGACAGTTTCCGTATTCCGGTGTCGGATACACGGGCGTACAAGCAGTTCGGCAACACGGTGGTGATGCCTGTCTTCCGCGAAGTTGCTCGCGTGATGAAGCCTTGGATAATGCAACAAACCTACAAGCCACTGATGGCTGATATGTGGATCAATCAGGATGACTCAATACCTTTATTTGGAATGGAGATAGATCATGTTATCAGTGGAAATGATTCCCGTATTTACGGATAACACAGCGGTTGGCACACGGGCTTGGTGAGATGCCATGCTGGAGCTAGGCATTTATATTCATCCAGAAGATGATCCGGCAGATCAGGTAAATTCAACAACTGGACAGCGATTGTTGGACGACACTGCCTGCGCCAAGGTAATGAGCATTTATGAAAATATGTTCAGCAGCATTGGTGAAGCGGAAGTCTGCGCTATTGGTGTGGAGGCATGGTATACCTCTATCAGGGGTATATGTGGGATGCCAGTAAGCATGTGAAAAATTTATCGTGCAAGACGAAAATACCAGAACTGAAACATCTATGGAATCAATCAAGTCGCTCTTACAGCTCATGAAATCGCATGGAGCAACCCGTTTCTATGCCAAAAAACTATCACCTAACGATAACTCAAAAAATCAGATCTATTTTGGAAGTGGTTTTTCTGTACTCCATACTATTCCCCACCAGTCTCTCTACCTAGACAATAGCAATATAGCTAAGGGTAAAGTTGCGCGTACAAAGGCTAATGTCACTTTTTTTTGGGTCGATAAGCATGGGCGTTATGTAGCACCGAATGCACAACTTATCCTGTATCCCGAATATCCAGAAGTGCGTATGTCTGGGTTTCTGAAAGGTTGTCGTCATGCGCCTTCACAAGTAATGGCTTCCCGCGATGAAGGCAGGGTATTGTTCCTTGGTATTGCTGCAAATGGTGATGTATTAGGCTACGCTACTGCCCCTGATGATATGTTGAGTACAGAGCTTTATGCGATTGCTACCCATGACGCAAGCAGTATTTTTATTGAGTTATTCCTTTCCGATACAAAGCAAAATACCCGAATTCTGCTACTGGAAGCACTCAAAGAAATTTGTGAGAAAAATTGGATAGCTTCACAGAAACTGGGGAAAGATGGTGTGATCACACCTTACAGTGCCAGAAATGGCGGCGGCTATACGTTGGAGGCTGAACTGGGTATTTTCCCCAATGGTTACTCAGAACCCGATTATCTTGGATGGGAAATTAAACAGTATGGTGTCAACGATTTCCGTTCTTTTAAGCCAAAAAGTCCCGTAACATTGATGACACCAGAACCAACAGGTGGATTTTATTGTGATAACGGCGTACCTGATTTCCTGCGTCGCTTCGGCTATCCCGACAAAAGTGGTAAGGTTGATCGCATCAATTTTGGTGGGATTTATACAATCGGTCGAACCTACCACGCCGATACAGGCTTACGTTTGATATTAGATGGCTACGATCAGCAATCGGGGAAAATCACCGATATGGCGGGCTGTATTTGCCTTAAAACCCAAGCAGGAGAAGTAGCTGCATCTTGGGGGTTCAACAACATATTGGAGCACTGGAATCGCAAACACGCGCAAGCTGCTTATATTCCAGCACTATTCCAGACTTCTCCACCCGAATATGCCTTTGGTTGCCAAGTATTGCTGTGCGAAGAAACCGACTTCTTGCTGTTCCTGAAAGCAATAGCAAGCGGAACTATTTCCTATGACCCCGCGATCAAGATGGAAAAATCTTCATCCCCAAAACCTGTCACCAAACGGCGTAGTCAGTTTCGGATTAAGCACGACAACCTCACTAGCCTTTATTACAAGCATGAAACGGTTGAGTTGAAATAGAGAATAACCAAGAGCAGGTAGTTTGATTTTCCTTACATAAAAACGCCCGCATTCGCAGGCGTTCCCATACCCCTATGTGTCAGCCTACTTGTCGCGCCATCTTTTCATCCTATTCAGAGTGAGAAGGGCGACCTAAAGGATAGGGATATGAAACATTGCTATGCCATGGCTTTAAATCAAAAATGATGAGGTTGCGCGGCAAACCTCGCCCTTCAGGGCGGGGAGGATAGCGCGGGAGGCAAA
>CAYQTB010000063.1:0-14167 GCA_964420315.1 uncultured Thiothrix sp.
GGCTGTCTCCTAACGCTTTGCTGGGTTTTTAGGGGGAAGTCATCACTGTTGAGATATGCGTAAGTCCCGTGATAATCTGTTCCGTTCGGTCAACCATGAACTGCATTCACCCCTAGCGACCTTGCAGCAGGATGTTCGTGATGGCATCCTAGAGCAAACGGGTTTGCAGGAGCAATTGCAGTTTCTCGCGGCAACCATCAACAACATGATGTATTTGTACAACGATGTTGCCCAAAATGGGCAATCCACATGTCTGGATGCCATTGTGCCAACGTTGGGTTTTGCTCGCCAAGCCAACCAACGGCGCGAGTTAGTACAGCGGGGCATGGACGCATACGGAAAACATCGGCTGGCTGTCCCCGAAGATGCCTTGAAACAGGTATTGTTTAACCTACTTAGCAATGCCTTCAAGTTTGCTGACCAACGTGGAGAAAACCGTGATGCCCCCATTACTTTTGAAGCCACTCAGGAAAACAACCAATTGGTATGCATGATCAGTAATCCTATTGGGGAAGACAATCGAATGAGTGATGAAGAACGCAAATGGATATTTACACTCAATTACCGCACTGAGAACAGCGGTGTTGCTTCCGGGTCTGGACTGGGTTTATATATCGTTAGTACGCTGTGTGACAAAACGGGTATGGGATACAGTGCTGAAGCACCCATGACGGTAAATGGCATTTTATACCAGACATTCAGGCTATCCATTCCGCTACAACATTCGATGGGCTCTGCATAATGAAGAAACTATACTTGATTGATGACGAAACCCGTTTTTATCCAAGAGTTGATCGACATGCCCCGGATGGTGTTGATCTGCTAGATTTTACCGGTGCAGGAATGCTGGAGGAATTTCAAAACGAGCTTAATAATATCAAGAGGGATGCTACCAACTGTTTTTTCCTGATAGATGTGCTCATGCCTGTACCCCATTATCTGCAAACATCAGAATTCTGGATAGAACAAGGCCGATCTTATGTGGGTGTTCAGCGTAAGGAGGTGTGCGGTGTTGCACTTGCTCATTTTCTGATAGAAAAAGAAATTTACAAGGATAACTGGATCAAGCATATCCGACTGGTTACATCCTATCCTTCACATATGGTAGATAATTTGAAAAACTTTACTCTTCATACTCAACGACTCTCGAACGATAACGTCCTAGAAACGCTTTTGATTCACAAAGATGATGTCAATATGGCTAAAAAGCTTGATGATTTTATACAAGTTGAAGGATATATATAATGTACCATCTTGACGCCAAATCCAGATATACAACATGGGCAGTTTTAATTACAGGTGTATTTTCTTTTGGAATGGTCATCTCCTGCATTTTTGTAGAAAATGAAAAACATCAGTCAGATTGGGAAATCATGTTTTTTGAAATGTTATTGTTGAGCGTAGCATATTGGTTATGGCGTGAAGCAAGACGCAAAGATCAGATCAATGCTATTATCAGTGTAAATAAGTATATCGCAAGTTGGCGCAGGGGAATCGCATTATTGTTTTTTATAACTGGACTGCAAGGAATATTCATCGCCGCCCATATCCATAATCCATTGCTTATTCAATCAATCCCTACTCATCTTAACTCCTCAGACAATAATTCTACGCCGATCACTTCACCAGAAAAACAAGTAGATAACAAATCTGACGCTTTACCAGAAAAACAAGTAAATAACAAATCTGAAGGTTTGCAAACCTTGCTGTTGACATTCATGGGAATCATCATAGCCGTTGCATCAGCATATTATTTGGTAACCTTGCAAGGTACATGGAAGCAAGCGAAGGAATTGTTAGATAAATTGGAAAATCAAAAAATAGAGATGGATAGGTTAAAGTATGAGTTGAATAATTTAAGACAACATGAATTTGATATTATGATTGCATTAGGGGGATTTGCTAATTTTTTGTCAGAACACATAACCACGGAGGAAAAGTATAAAATAAAAATACTGGCACGCAGTACAATCATGGGGCATGTGTTAGAAATAAATGAAAAAACAACACATGTGAGCTTGAATAAAAAGCAAACACTGGGTTATTTAGTTGATATTTCAAACGGACTTAAGGAGTTGTATAGATGCTTGGCTATTACCCCTAAAGAAATTGAGAATGAAACCGATCCTAATGAGAAAAAGAAACTGACTGAATATAGACATTGCATTGCCTACCTACCTGACAGTCTACTCCGCAAAATACGCCAGAACGTTGAGCAACTTGATTATAATGCCCTTCCTCCCGAAGAAAAAGAATATATCAACAGTACACTGAAATACACAGGAAAACTCGAACGGTTGATTAGAGATCGCATGGAACGAGATTGGTAGCTCTTAAACGATTGCAATCTCCAAGTGCGGAATACCTCATTCCATCAAAAACTGGTCTGTCTCGTTTGTTTCTGAAGTATTGACACTGGTATAACCAACGTCAATACTATCCGTAGCATTTGCCCTATTTAAACAGGTGTCACCGTGTCAACCAGTATCAAAACAGCCATTTCCATTCAGCAAGACTTGTTTGATGCCATCAACCAACTGGCGCAAGAACTGCACATTTCCCGTAGCAAACTGTTCATGCTGGCGGTAGAAGATGTCATTGCTAAAAACAAAAATCGCCAATTACCGGCGCAAATCAACGCTGCTTACGACGATGCCGCGCCTGATGCTGAAGAAACACGGATACAAACCGCAATGAAACAAAAACAAGCTCGCCGCCTTGAGGCAGAGGCATGATAATCAAGCAAGGTGACATTTATTGGGTGAATTTAGGCGAACCTACGGGTTCAGAACCGGGCTACCGCCACCCCACTTGGTGCTACAAAATGACGTATTCAATGCCAGCCTGATTAGTACGGTAGTGGTTTGCAGCCTCACTTCCAATCTCAAACGGGCGCAATCCCCCGGCAATGTCTTGCTGAAAAAGGGCGAGGCAAATCTCTCCAAAGCCAGTGTGGTGAACATCTCCCAAATCTACACCGTCAACAAGGACGAACTGACCGAAAAAATCGGCAAAGTGTCAGCGGAAAGAATGCAGAAATCATTGCAGGCATGCAACTATTGATCGAACGACGGATATTATGAATACAGACTCCCCCATCCTCGCTCCCCTAAACCCGCAGCAACAACTCGCCGTTGCTGCGCCGCCCAAATCCGTCCTCGTCCTCGCAGGCGCAGGCAGCGGCAAAACCCGCGTGCTAGTCCACCGCATTGCGTGGCTGATCGAAGTCGAAAACGTCTCGCCATTAAGCATCCTTGCCGTGACCTTCACCAACAAAGCCGCAGCCGAAATGCGCGGGCGTATCCAAGACCTGCTGCAACTGCCCAGCGGCGGCATGTGGGTTGGCACATTCCACGGCATTTCGCACCGCTTGTTACGCCTGCATTGGCAGCAAGCCAAATTACCGCAAACCTTCCAAATCCTCGATTCCGAAGACCAAATCCGCATGGTCAAGCGCATCCTCAAATCGTTGGAACTCGATGAAACCCGCTTCCCACCGCGTCAAGTCGCCGGTTTCATCAATGCACGTAAGGACGAAGGTTCACGCCCGCATCACATTGAAGACAAAGGCGATTTCAACCAACGGCAAATGGTGCAAATTTACAGTGCCTACGAAGCCGCCTGCCAGCGCAACGGCGTGGTCGATTTCGCCGAACTGTTGCTGCGCTCGCTGGAATTGCTGCGCGATAATCCCGACCTGCAACAGCATTACCGTAACCGGTTCCGCCACATTTTGGTGGACGAATTCCAAGACACCAACGCGCTGCAATACGCGTGGTTACGCCTGTTGGCAGGGGATAAAAATCCGGTGTTTGCGGTGGGCGATGACGACCAGTCAATTTACGGTTGGCGCGGTGCAAAGATCGAAAACATCCGCCATTTCACCCAACATTTCCCCGACTGCGAAACCGTGCGGCTGGAACAAAACTACCGTTCCACGGCGAATATCCTCAACGCTGCCAACACCTTGATCAGCAACAACAAAGGGCGTTTGGGCAAAAACTTGTGGACGGATGGCAAAGACGGCGAACGCCTGCACCTCTACGCCGCCTTCAACGAAATTGATGAGGCGCGATTTGTTGCCGGACGCATTCAAAAATGGGTGGATCAGGGTGGAATGCGCCGCGACGTTGCGATTTTGTACCGCTCCAACGCGCAATCGCGGGTATTTGAAAGCACCTTCAACGAAAACCGCATTCCCTACCGTGTCTATGGCGGCTTACGCTTCTTTGAACGCGCCGAAATCAAGGACGCGCTGGCGTATTTGCGCCTCACCGTCAATCACCAAGACGATGCCTCGTTTGAACGCATCGTCAATCACCCGCCACGCGGCATTGGCGAACGCACTGTCGACATTCTGCGCAGCCATGCCCGTACTACCAACCTGTCATTGTGGGAAGCCGCCACGCAAGCCGCTGACATCGGTGATTTCACCCCGCGTGCTGCTAATGGCGTACTCGGTTTCGTGCAATTGATCCAACGCATGGCAAGCGACATTCACAGCCTGCCCTTACGCGAACAAGTCGAAATCGTCATCGACCTTGCTGGACTTAAACCGCATTTCCTCACCAAAGAAAAAGGCGAAGCGGGGCAAGGGCGCGTCGACAACCTCAACGAATTAGTTACCGCCGCACAGGGTTACACCTACGTGCAATCCGAAGAAACCCCGGATATGAGCGAACTGTCCGCCTTCCTCTCGCACGCGGCGTTGGAGGCGGGCGAAGGCCAAGGCGAAGCCGGTGAAGATTGCGTGCAAATGATGACGCTGCACTCTGCCAAAGGCTTGGAATTTCCGCTGGTGTTTTTGTGCGGCTTGGAAGAAGGCTTGTTCCCGCATCAAATGTCCGCCGATGACCCGGCACGGTTGGAAGAAGAACGCCGCCTGTGCTATGTCGGCATTACCCGTGCGGAAAAAGAGCTGGTAATGAGTTACGCCGAACAGCGCATGTTGCACGGGCGCACCCAATTCAATCCGCCGTCGCGTTTCTTGCGCGAATTGCCGCCGGAATTGGTGGAAGAAGTGCGCCCGAAAGTGAAAGCCTATGCCACCGGCTTTGATGGCAATAACCAGTTCCGCGCCCCCACTAATGCCCCCAAACCCATAACGCGCACCACCAACTTCAATGAAACCGGCTACCACGTCGGGCAACGGGTACGCCATGCCAAATTTGGCGATGGCGTAATCACCGATTCCGAAGGCGCGGGCGCACATTCGCGGGTACAGGTGAACTTCAAAGCAGTGGGGGTCAAATGGCTGGTATTGGGTTACGCCAATCTGGAAAAAATATGATGCATTACGCCTGAGCCTGAGCAGTCGGTTGCATCATCAATAAGGCGTTCAGGGCAGCGGCGGCTAACACCCCGCCGCCGCGCGTGCCGTCCACCACAATGCACTCCACGCCCAATTCCCGATGCTGCTTCCATAACAGCTTCTTCGCTTCGGCGGCATTCACAAAGCCACGCGGGCAAGCAATCACCACAGCAGGCGGGCGTACACCCTCTTGTAATAGTTCGATGAGGTGCAGTAATGCCGTTGCCGATTGCCCTATCAACACAATCCCTCCCGACATATACGGTTTCCAGCAATCCACTGCCGTCATTGCACGGGTTTGCTTAGTATTTTTCGCTTGGGAAATTACCGAGGCTCGCCCCATAAACCCCAGTGGTTCTTGATACAATAATGACTCTTTTAGCGCGTGTTTCACCAAGTCAGCATCGTACAACAGGTTATTGCGTTGCTTAATCACCTTGCGGGCAACACTTAACGCATTGTCACTAAAACGAATGTACTTGACCAGATCAGGGTCGCCATACGCCAACACCATCTGAATAACCACGGGCTGTTGCTCTGGTGTAAACGCACTCAAATCAACCTGCTCCCGCAAACGGGCGTAATTCTGTTCATGGATACGCTCTGGGTCACGTAAATAGTCGATCATCGCGCCAACGCTGCCAGCAAACTGCTATCCGGTATCAGCGCATTGATCTCATCATACGCAACGGTAAACGCTGTCGGTCCCATTGCATACGGGGCGACTTCATACGGGTTAAAGTTAAATACCAAACCATCACCCGACACCCCCACATTAGTATTGACCTTAAAAATACCGTTAGCAAACCAGAAACCGGCTTCTTCCAAACTGATCTTGGCATCCAGCCCGCGCTCCTGACGGAAAGCCTGTTCACCTGCTGCATTCAGACGCTCCTCATAGCCTACCACCAGCAAGTCACTGAGCGTCAACTGCTTACCGGTGTTCACATCGAACACCGCGTAACGTTGCCCGCTGAAAGGATGCGCCCCCCCGGTATAACCCGATTCTCGGAACTCCAGGGTGACCAAATGCTCAGAGGCAAAACTCACTTCCACCTCGCGCACCATTTCCCATAAGCCTGCCGCTTCCGGCACGTCGTTGTAATCCGCCACAAACATGCTGACCAGTTCGTCCGGAGTTGCGGGTGTCTTGCCTTCAGCATCACTGTATTCCAGTAATTGCTCTTGGATATACTGATTAATTGCCGCCGCCGCAGCGGGTGTGCCAGCCGCCACAATTTTGGGGTAAATCAGACGCAAACTGGCACAGCGAATGTTTTCCTGCGTTGTACCCGCGACATCCGGGCATTGAGGCCCGCCGAACCGCTCAAACGTCACCGTTTCCAGCGTTAATGGCCCGCTGATACGGCTTCCACCAAGGCTCGGCAGTTCCAATTTACAGCCCGTTATCAGTAACAGGCTGGCGACTAACAGCATTGATTTTGCTAACATCATTTATCCTTACCACAACCAACGGCGCACTTGCGCTTTGTAGTCACAATACGCGCCGCCAAAGGTTTGTTCCAGAATTTTTTCCTCAGGGATAATTTGCCCCACCGTCAATACCCACACGAACAGCGGCAACAGCAAAAACGGTGCAAGACTGCCCAACCAAATACCCCAGCCGGTTAAAATCACCAACATGCCCACGTACATTGGGTTACGAGTGTAACGATAAGGTCCGGTAGTAACCAAGGCTTTGGTACGTTCAGGGTGAATCGGGTTAAACGTAGTATGTGCACGAAAAAACAAACCCAACGACCAAAAGTCTACCAACAATGCCACCGCAATCAGCAGCAAGCCCGCTTGATTCCAAGGTTCAGCAAGCAGATGCACCAGCGGCAACCATGTATTGACGATCCACATCAAACCCGCAAACGCCAACAAGTAAACCGGCGGGGGAATTTTCAGTTGCAGGAAGTTCATGGTGCTAACCTCGCAATGTCCCAACCATCGGCTTGACGACGGTATTCAAAACGATCATGCAAACGACTGGGGCGACCTTGCCAAAATTCTATAGTATCCGGCACGATGCGGTAGCCACCCCAAAAATCCGGCAGCGGAATGTCGCCTGCGCTGAATTTACGCTTCATTTCATCCAGCTTGATTTCCAACAAGGTACGCGAGGTAATCACCGAACTCTGGGCTGAAACCCATGCACCCAACTGACTCCCACGCGGGCGCGTCACAAAGTAACGCAAGGATTCTAGGGTCGGAATTTTTTCGGCACGTCCAGTAATTTCTACCTGACGCTCCAACTCTTTCCAAAACAGCAATAATGCCACTTGCGGATTCTCTGCGATTTGTTGGGCTTTTTGGCTGTGGTAATTGGTGAAAAACACAAAGCCATTGGCATCAAAGGATTTCAGCAGCACCGTTCGCAGTGTTGGTTTGCCTGTTGCGGATACAGTCGCAATCTGCATCGCGGTAGGTTCGAGCACCTCACCGTCTATCGCCTGCTTTAACCACAGACTGAACTGTTGGTAAGGATCAGGGTCTAGTGTTTGACGGCTTAAGCCTGCTTGGGTGTAATCATTGCGTAGTGAAGCAATATCCATTCTCGCACTCCTAGATGGTTTGCGCGGATTCTACCTGAGTTATCAGCGAACATAAAAAAGCCAGACCCAAAAATAGTAGGTCTGGCCAAAAAGACACAAAGGAAGGGCTAAGACCTTTGCGTCAAAGTGGAGTCCGCGTTGGACTCCAGGGGCTAACAAATAGGGTTTATAGCATACAATATTATTGGAGTGAGTAATATTGCGAAATAAATTTTGTTTCTTGCTCCAAAACAGGGCGTGAAACCTGCAACAGAGACGCCGAGATGGTATCTAATGGGTTATTGAATGCCGGGCGATACGGCATGACGGCACTCATAAACGGGCTAACAGGGGCAGCGGCTGGCACTGGCATTCCATAAGCGCCGTAGGCACGTTGTTCCCACATGCTGTATAAATTATTCTCTTTTACGGTCGTGCAGCCGGGCAATACAGTCACTGCTAACAGCGTCCACAACACACTGGCTATTTTTGTTTTCATCGCGTTGTTTTAGGGTTTGGGTTTGTAATGTAGCTATCATGCCCAAAATCAGCAGGCATGTATATTTATTATTGACAAATGGATTAAATTTATAGATGACTGGCAAAACTAGGCGCTAAGCCACTGTTTTTGTTGCTCAATTGCCCACTGAACATGCTCTTTAACCAATACACTGTCTAATGTCGCATGGGTGTGCCTTAACAGGTTCAGGGTACTCAAACTCGGCGGCGCATTCCCCAGCGCCACCGCAATATTGCGTAACCAACGCTCGTAACCAATCCGGCGAATCGGCGAACCCTCCAACCTACGCATAAACTCGGTTTCGCTCCACTGGAACAACTCACTTAATCGCGCACTATCCAAACCATTACGCACGGCGAAATCCGCTTCGGGTGAGGTTTGTGCGAACCGATTCCAGGGGCAAATGAGCTGGCAATCATCACAGCCATAAATACGGTTGCCCATGAGCGGGCGCAATTCCAATGGGATACTGCCTTGGTATTCAATCGTGAGGTAGGAAATGCAACGCCGCGCATCCAACACATAGGGGGCGAGAATCGCTTGCGTGGGGCAAACGTCAATACACGCCGTGCATTGCCCGCAATGCTCAGAGACGCCGCCTGTCTCTTCCAAGGGCAAATCGGTATAAATCTCACCCAGAAAAAACCACGAACCCGCACCACGACTGAGGATATTAGTGTGTTTGCCCATCCACCCCAAACCCGCTTTCACGGCAATGGGCTTTTCTAATACCGGAGCGCTATCGGTGAATACGCGGTAGCCGAATGCACCCATTTCAGCTTGCAAGCGTTGTGCAAACTTCTCCAGCCGCTGCCGAATCACCTTGTGGTAATCGCGCCCCAGTGCATAACGCGAAATGTACGCACGTTCGGGGTGATTCAATACCATCACCGCATCAGAGCTATCCGGCGGCAAATAATCCATGCGTACGCTGATGACGCTTAACGTGCCGGGAACCAGCTCGTCAGGGCGGCTGCGTTTCGTGCCGTGGTGCGCCATCCACGCCATATCGCCCTGATAGCCTTGCGTCAGCCAATCCAGCAGGCGTTGCTCGGCAAACGACAAGTCGATATTGCTGACGCCGACGGCATTGAAGCCGAATGCTTTTCCGATAGATTGAAGCTGCGCAATCTGCATGTAGCTGCGTCCTGTTCTCGTGGTTCAAGGTTGTGACTTGCACACCCGTTTTGCGGTAGCATACAGCAACCCAACCAAGGATGTGACTATGCTACTGATTCCCGCGATTGATTTGAAAGACGGCCAATGCGTGCGTTTGCGCCAAGGTCGTATGGATGACACCACTGTGTTTGCCAGCAACCCTGTCGATGTTGCCCAACGTTGGGTGGATGCAGGTGCACGCCGTTTGCATCTGGTGGATTTAAACGGTGCCTTTGCAGGCAAACCCGTGAATGGCGACGTGGTTCGTGCTGTTGCTGCACGTTTTCCGAATGTGCCGGTGCAAATCGGCGGCGGTATCCGCGATGCAGAGACAGTTGCTGCGTATCTGGAAGCAGGCGTGCAATATTGCATAATCGGCACAAAAGCGGTGCAAGAGCCGCAATTTGTGATCGACCTGTGCCAGCAATTCCCCGGTCACATTATCGTTGGCATTGATGCCAAAAACGGCATGGTCGCCACCGACGGCTGGGCGGAAGTGTCTTCCGTTTCCGCGATTGAGCTTGCCAAGCGGTTTGAGCAAGCCGGTGTCAGTGCGATTGTTTACACCGACATTGCCCGCGATGGCATGATGAAAGGCGTGAACGTGGAAGAAACCGCGAAACTTGCCGCCAGCATCAACATTCCCGTCGTCGCCTCCGGTGGCGTAACCAACATGGATGACATTAAAGCCCTGTGCGCGGTGGAACACCAAGGCATTATGGGCGCAATCCTTGGGCGGTCGATCTACGAAGGCACGATTGAGCTGGCAGCCGCGCAACACTACGTCGATACTAACGGAAACACCTGATGTCGCAAGAACGGGGATTCAGTGACTACCAAAATGAAGCGGCGGCGTGGATTACGCTGGCAACGGGCGATTACTATCCAGACATTTTGAATGATGCCTGCCGTTTGTATGAACCCGTGCTGGTTGAATTTGGACAATTACTGCAACGTGCCCATTCTGCCGAGTTTCTGTTTAAATCCATTGCCGAAACGCCTAATCAATGGATGCGAATTCAGCTTTGCCGTGTTTTCAAAAAATATGTCAGCCCGCAAACCCCCGTTGAAATGCTCAAGGTTAAAAACAAAGCTACTCAACTATGTGAACAGTTTGGCGCGGGCTTTCGCCACATTGTGGAAGTCCAACAACGTTTCAATCAACGTCCTATGCCTGATGAAACGTTATGTGCCTTGCTGTGGGAATACAAAGACCGAGGCAAAAAAGGCTACGACCTCACTGAGCGGGCATTCGATTTACTGCGTAGCCAACACCCTGATTGCACCTTGATTGGCCCGGAACGTGCTGGCAAAGACGTGTTGCTAGGCAGCATTTTTGATGATTATCCCAAACCGGATCGCCCGGTGGATTTTGTCATTAGTGAAGGGCAGCGCATTCTCGCGATTGGTTTGGCACGTTATGATTCTGACCGGGGAGGCGCACAAGAAGACGACCGCACTGGGCAGTACCGTGAAGTGGCACAAGAAATTATCAGCTACGCTGATGCCCACGGTATGTCACATATCAAGATTGTGTACATCAACGATGGCCCCGGATTACTGCTAGGCTCCATGTGGCGCGACTACGCTTATCTGGAAACCCATTGGACGGGGCGGGTAAAAGTAGTCACTTTACGCATGATCCCTGAACGTATCACCGCCGCATGGTTGAGGAGCTGAGATGGCTGTTGGTATTCCGAAACGCTTGTACCCACTGCAACCACACCAAACGGGAGAAAGCTTACCCGGCGGCTTTCGCCTTGAATACGCTGGAAAAAAACATCCCATTGAGATTCTTGCGACACCAGCAGGCCATTACCAAACCAGCCATGAATATTGCGGTGGGGATAATCGCCTGTACCATGCTGACAATTTAGGGGCATTGGCAGAATTGGCTCATGACCCCGCACTGGCGGGAAAAATCCGTTTAGTGTATATCGATCCCCCCTTTGCCACGGATTCGGCATTTGAATCACGCCAACAACAACACGCTTACGATGACCACCTAACGGGCACTACTTTTGTGGAAGCATTGCGTGAACGCCTGATTCTCATTCATCGCTTATTAGCAGATGATGGCTCATTGTATTTACATCTGGATAGTCGCATGGTCTTCCATATGCGATTGATTCTGGATGAAATATTTGGCGAACAACAGTTCCGCAACTGCATTACCCGTAAAAAATGCAACCCCAAAAACTACACACGCAAAACCTACGGCACAACCGCCGATTACATTCTGTTCTATACCAAAACCGACCAGTATGTATGGAATCGTGCCTTAGAACCGTGGGATGAAGCCCGCATTCTCAAAGAATACCCGTGTAGCGATGAACGAGGACGGCGTTATAAAAAAGTCCCTGTTCACGCACCCGGTGTGCGCAACGGTGAAACCGGCAAATTATGGCGCGGTATGTCGCCGCCTCCCGGCAAGCACTGGCAATACACCCCCGATAAACTGGATGAAATGGATGCGCGCGGTGAAATTTACTGGTCGCCAACGGGCAACCCGCGCCGTAAAGTTTACCTAGAAAACAGTGCAGGTATTCCTGTGCAAGACATCTGGCTGGACATGAAAGATGCCCACAATCAGAATATCCAGATTACCGGTTATCCAACCGAAAAAAACCTTGCTATGCTGGAGCGGATTATTGAAGCATCTTCTAACCCCGGTGACTGGGTGCTTGATTGTTATGCCGGTTCTGGTACAACACTTGCCGCCGCTGCCAATCTGAACCGACAATGGATTGGCATTGACCGCAGTGATGAAGCCATCAAGACCATCTTGCACCGCTTCGAGAACGGCACAAAACGTATGGGAGACTTTGTGAATACACCAGCCATCAATACATTGCCGCTATTCAATACCAGCAATACCGACTTTACGCTTTTTGTGGAGCAGCAATAATGGGACTCGCCAAACGCATTATTCCCTGCCGTTTGGTAAGGATTCAATGCTTGCGGCGACCTTACCAAACCACCGCGCTAACGGAGCGACTAGTGGCTCACGCTGCGCCCAAGCAGCGGCACGGGCACACAAGAGTTGTGCCTGTTGTGGCGTGACTCCGATGTAATCGTAATCCAAAATTTCCTGCTTATCCCACCAGCCTTCCTCACCTTGCTGTTTGTGCAAAATCAGCCCCAAACGGGCGGTGCAATGCAAGACCCCTGCCACCGCCGCATAGCGATGCGCTGCTACCAAGGTCGCACCATCGGCAAACAATGGCACAAACTCAACCAGCAATGCTTGCTCGGTTTCCATGCAAAACGGCACACTTTCATCACACAATAACCAAACCAAATCATCCAAGCGGTTGCGTGCCCCGCAATGTTCCCAATCGAACCACGCCACCTTACCGTTCGGTGCAACCATCGCATTACCAGGACGAGCATCCCATTTCACAAAACGCGGCTTAAGGGGCAGTAAAATATCTTGCAGGGAAGGTTTATCCAGCGATGGCACGGGGATGTCTAAGGCATCACCGATTTTACGCAATTGACGGATGTGGCGGGCAATCCAATCTTCTTCATTGCCTAACAGCGGCACTGCCTGATCAAGACCGGCACGTTCGGCGGCGAGGTGAATCTGATGCAAGCTGGATAAGGCCTCTGCTAACAATGCTTGACGGGATGCACTATCCGCTGTCGCCAATAAAGTGGATAAACGCACACCCGGCAAGGCTTCCTGTAGCAGGACTATGCCATTGAAAAACAACACAGTGGGAACAGGTGCATTCTGTTGATTGAGGTGATGCAACACCCGTTCTTCCAGCCGCGCTCGCGTTACTTCACTACGGAAACAGGCAATGGCACTCCTACCATCTTCCCACTGCACCAAACAAGCACTGCGATCTGAACCACCCGGAAAAGTGATATGGCTAATGACACCGCCAAGCTGTTCTTCACACAGCATAGCAAGTGAGTCACAAAAATAAGGGCGTTCTTGCCATTGCCGAGGCGGAGAAGATGACGCTGTTGAGGCAATCCCTAGCGAGGGGGATGGCGGGACGGTATTTCCCGTCCAGAATGGGCAAGGCATATCGCGGTAGCCGGAAAGGTAATCGGGAAAATGCGTGGTTAGATTATCCATGTTATCCCTCTGCGGATGGAAGGAAGAGAGAGAGGCTTCCTTCCATGCCATCATTACAGTACGCGTTTAGCCATTAGCAACCGCAGCTCTTGCTGCCTTTCTTGCCAGAACCAGACTTAGAACCAGAGCCGCCTTTGCTGCCCTTGCCAGAACCTGCTTTAGCGCCAGAACCGCCTTTGCTGCCCTTGCCAGAACCAGCCTTATAGCCAGAACCGCCTTTGCAGCCCTTGCCTGAACCCGCTTTAGCGCCAGAGCCGCCCTTGCTGCCTTTCTTGCCAGAACCAGCCTTATAGCCAGAACCGCCCTTGCCACCCTTGCCTGAACCCGCTTTAGCACCTGAACCGCCTTTGCCACCGCCAATACTCCCGCATTGCTGATCGGCAAGATTACTCCATGAAGAAGATGAACCTTTCGGATCATGACCACAGCTCGGCATAGAACCCGTGTGACTGCCACATGAACCTTGAGAAGAGCTAGAAGAAGTGGAGGTAATCGGCGCTGAGCCAGTATTTGTAACATTAAAAGTCATGATAAACATCCTTGTGCATAAA
>CAYQTB010000064.1:0-14097 GCA_964420315.1 uncultured Thiothrix sp.
CCTTCTAAGAACCTACTCATAATCTTTGTTGCTGGTAGAATCAGCATTTTTTGATCAGGTCATGAAAGAACGAAAACCCTATCCCAGCGACATCAGCCGTGAACAATTTGAGACCATCCGTCCTAGAATGTCTGCAACAACAACTGTTGGAAGCGGAGCGGGAGGCACTGGCGTAAAAAAACGACGTTACCGATAGCGGATGCCCAAAGCGTCAAAAATGCCGACACGGCAGGGACAAAAGGCTACGGTTGATCAATTTGGCGTTCTTGTATTGGCTTTTGAAAAGATTATGAACAGGTTCTAAGATGTAGGAGCATTATTAAGCCCGACTACAGAGGCAATACCCTGAACGTCTTAATTTTTGCCATTGGAAATCAAACGTGAAATGAACGCCGGTCATGCCCTTGCTTTCTCCCCCATCGCCACCATCACCTCCCCCTACAAAGAGAAATTCGGCATCCCACGCCAACCCGGTTTGGTTACAGCCGCTCGCGCCACACTCACGCTACTGCCCCCGTACAACCAGCCCGAAACCGTGCGCGGACTCGACGGTTTTTCCCACGTCTGGCTAATTTTCGTGTTCCACGGCACGCAAGCGCAAGGTTGGAAACCCACGGTGCGCCCGCCGCGTCTCGGTGGCAATGCACGGCTGGGCGTATTTGCTACCCGTTCCACCTTTCGCCCCAACCCTATCGGTCTCACGGTGGCGGAGTTATGCGGGATTCAAGTCTCAGGGAGTAACATCACTCTCGAACTCGCCGGGGCAGATTTGCTGGATGGCACGCCGATTCTGGATATTAAACCGTACCTTCCGTATGCGGATGCGTTGCCGCAAGCGCGGGCAGGCTTTGCGCCGGATGCACCCTTTGCCCCGCAGCCGGTGGTGTTTTCTGCCCAAGCCGCCCAGCAATGCGTGCAAAAACAAGCGCAAGGGCAGACCGATGTGCGGGTATTGATTGAGCAAATTCTGAGTCAAGACCCGCGCCCTTCCTACCAGTACGGGCAAGTGCTGGACAGGGTATACGCCATGCGCCTCTACGATTTTGATTTGCGCTGGCATTACACCGTTACGGGCATCGAAGTGCTAGAATTAGCAGACCTTAAACCAGACACTTAAAATCACAACGAATGCATTATGCCGAAAAAATTACTCATCACGATAGGGCTATGCGTGAGTTTAGGAAGCGTTGGTGCGCAAGAGTCGCCATTGCCTGTTCCTGCCCGCTCTGCACCACAACCGGCTGAACTCACCCTGATTCGGCATCAACAAACAGCGGAGTTACCCGCTGAGATTCAGGCGTGGATGCAGCAAGCTAAGATTCCCTCTGAAAACCTGAGCGTGTATATCCGCGATTTGAATGCCAATTTGCCGATGGTGGTGCATAACGACAAGGTGCTGCGCAACCCCGCTTCGGTGATGAAATTACTGACAACTTGGACAGCACTCAAACTACTTAGCCCCAGCTATACCTGGAAAACCGAAGCGTGGACGCGGGGTGAATTGAAGGATGGCGTTCTCAACGGTGATTTGATTTTAAAAGGTTACGGCGACCCGTTTCTGACCGATGAGGCGTTTTGGCAATTGCTGCACGATTTGCAACTGAAAGGTTTGAAAGAAATTCGCGGGCAATTGGTGGTGGATAACCGCTATTTCAGCATTCCCGATTACGACCCAGCGGCTTTCGACAATGAACCAACCCGTGTCTACAACGCTAAGCCTTCGGCGCTCATGTTCAACTTTCAGGCGAACCGTTTTCTGTTGGAAGCCGACCAAGCTACCGGCAAAGTGGGAATTACGCCGTTCCCGCTGATTCCCGGTTTGCAACTCGACAATAGCATGACCTTGACGAAGGGTGGTTGCCGTAAGGGGCATTACCAGCCAGATTTTATACAAACGGAAACGACGATTACGGTTTCTGGCGCGTATTCGGCAGATTGCGGGAAAAACTTTGTGTTGCGGGTGTTGTCCACGCCTGAGGAGCATGTCTTCAATGCGTTTCGGGACGTGTGGCAGGCGCAAGGTGGCACCTTCAACGGCTCTTTACAAAGCGGTCAGGTGCGGGAGGGCGATGTGTTATTCCATACCCACGAATCGCGTACCTTGGGGGAACAAATCCGCTTCATTAATAAGTGGAGCAATAATGTGATGACGCGCAACGTGTTCCTCACCATCGGCGCAAACGTGCTGGGAGCGCCCGCGACGCTGGATAAAAGCCGGATGGCGACTGCTGATATGCTCAAAAAAGCCGGTATCGACTACACGGGTATGGTAGTGGAAAACGGTTCCGGCTTATCACGTTCCGAACGCATCAGTGCTAGGCAGTTGGGCGAGCTATTGGAAATGGCATGGCGTGACCCGTACATGCCGGAATTCATGGCATCGTTGCCGCTATTGGGTGAAGACGGGACACTGGCAAGCCGTTTTAAAGACGATGATTTGCGCGGGCGCAGCCACCTGAAAACCGGGACGCTGAAGGATGCCACGGCTATCGCGGGGTATATGTTGACCCGCAGCGGTAAGCGCCTAGTCATCGTGTTGTTGCATAATGGGCGGGAAGCCCAAGGTAGCGGACGGCGCTTGCAGGATGATTTATTAAAATGGGCATTCGAGCAGTAAGTTATATCGAAAACAAAACCTAAGGATCAGGAAGCGGTAGTATGAAAACAATCATGTGGGGCTTATGCTTATTAGGAGCAAGTGCGCCAGGGTATGCCGCTTTTTTCCAACAAACGGAAGAAGAGGTTGCGGCTGAGGCGGAATCCCCTGTTAATGTTACTGTGCAGGGCGCTGATGAGGTGCTGGCGGATAATTTACGCGCTTTTATGCCCTCCTTGCGCAACCTCAAATGCGCTAGCCCGACCGATCGGGTGCAACGTTTCATCGAATCTGCCGAAGAAAAACTACACGAAGGCGCGGAAGCGCTGGGCTATTACAGCGCTCGTTTTAACGTTACCCCGGTGCAACAAGGCAAGTGTTTGGCGTTGCACGTGGCGGTACAACCCGGCGATCCGGTGAGGGTTACGCATATCGACGTGCAGGTGACGGGAGCGGGCAAAGATTTGCCGGAATTTCGCCAGATAACCGCCGCATTGCCTTACCGACAAGGCGATGTGTTGGTGCACCAACAATACGAAGATTTTAAAGCCAGCCTCAACAGTACTGCCAACCGCTTGGGGTTTTTCGATGCGGAATACGTGCAGCGGGAAATTCAAGTTGACCCTGACACGCGCCAAGCGCAAGTGCGTCTGCATTTTGATACGGGTGAGCGCTATCAGGTGGGCAAGGTCAAGGTGGAGCAGGATGTATTGGCAGAAAAATACCTCAAGCGCTACCTGCGGGTGCGTGAGGGCGATACCTATAATACTGAAAACTTATTGAAGCAGCAGCGTATTTTGGAAGGCAGCGGCTATTACAGTGAAGTGCAGGTCAGTGGTGATTACCAACAAGCGGAAAACGGCAGTGTACCCGTGGATATTTCCGCTGAACGCCGGAAACGGTACACCTATAGCGGACGAGCGGGGTACGGCACGGATACGGGGTTTCGGGTGGAAACCGGCATGGATGCGCACTGGGTTAACAACAAAGGTCATAAACTCAATGCCAAGGGTATCTTGGCGCAAAATGAGCAAGCGGTGGAGGGCACTTATAAAGTCCCACTGTGGCAACCAGAACACGAATTCGCGAGTCTTTCCGGCGGTTTGCGGCATACGGATAACAACGGTATTGAAAGCGAAGCACTTAAGCTGGGCTTGGATTATAACCGCCGCAACCGCCACGATTGGCAGCAAACGGTATTCATCCATTACCTCGACGAAACCACGCGTGTGACCAGTGGTGCGGAAACCCGTTCCCAACTGACGCTGGGCGGGGCGCGGGTCAAAAAGACCGAAACCGATGATTTATTATTCCCCACGCGTGGTTGGCAAGTAGCGGCTGACGTGCAGGGGGCAGTCAACGGCGTGTTAAGCGACCAAAGTGTGTTGCAAGGCAAGTTGAGTGGAAAATACCTACACACGTTCGACAACCGCGATAAGTTGATTTTGCAAGGTGCAGTCGGGACTACCCTGACCAATGATTTGGATGAGATGCCCAAGTCGCTACGTTTTTTCGCGGGCGGGCAAAGCTCGGTACGTGGTTATGATTTCGAGTCTTTGGGAGAAACCAATGCGGCTGGCGATGTGTTAGGTGGCAAGCACTTGCTGACCACTAGCGTCGAATACGAACGCCCTATGGTGGATAGTTGGAGTGCGGCTGGTTTTGTGGATGCAGGTGATGCGTTTGATAATGCGGCGAATTTGACCATGAACGTGGGGGCAGGTTTTGGGGTACGTTACCGATCTCCCTTGGGGCCGATACGTGCCGATATTGCCGCGCCGACCGATGATCCTAGTGATGTGCATTTCTACTTCAGTTTGGGGCCTGACTTGTGAATCAATGGCTGAAACATTTACTGGTTAACCCCTTACTGGTGATTTTCCTGCTGTTATTGCTGGTACTGGGGAGTTTGGCTTTTCTCACCCTCTCGCAAACCGGCACACGCTTTCTGGTCAATAACGCGCCCCGTTTTGTTTCTGGACTAACGCTGGAAAATGTCGAAGGCACACTGGCAACGGGTCTCAACGCCAGTCGTATCCGCTGGGAAAGTGATAGCGCTACCTTGGAAGCTGATAACGTTGATGTGGATAGTCAGGTGGAAGTGGCGTCACCCCCCACTTTGCGGGTCAATCGCTTGCTTGCCGATAAATTGGTGATTCGTTTGCCGGAAAGTCAGGAGGCGGTAGCCAGCAGCCCGTTTGAATTAATGTCGATTGCATTGCCACTGAATCTCGATGCCCAACAAATTCGCATCAAGGAATTGGAAATTTGGCAAGGCGCACACCCCTTGCGCTTGCGTGATGTGCAATTGGATGCGCAAGCTCATGACGGTAAATTACACCTCGATAACTTGCAAGCTGAGCTTTACGATGCACAAGGCAAGGTTGATGTGGTGCTGGAGGGCACGATGCAATTGGCTAAACCGCATGAGCTGGCGTTGCGTGCGGCTGTGGATGCGGACAGCGCAACATGGGGTGTCGGCACGGCGAAGGCTGATGTGGGCGGCGAATTATTGCAGTATACCCTCGATATGACGGCGGATTGGGCTTATGCGGCTTACCCGCGCTACCAAGGCACTTTGCAGGGCAAGGGGTCATTTGCTGACCTTACGGTGGCGCAATTGCAGCTTAATGGTGCGGCGGGGGCGCTCAGTGCTAGGGGGCATGTGGATTGGCAGGATGCATTGATTTGGCAAGCCGAGGTGGAAGGTCACCAGCTAAACCCCGCGCCATTTCTTAAAGACTGGCCTGCCGCGCTCGATGTGGAATTGCGTTCGAGCGGCACATTGGCGCAGGGCAAATTGCAGGCAACGACCCTGAATGTGACGCGCTTGCAGGGTAAATTGCGTGAATACCCGGTGGACATCAGCGGGCAGGGCGATTGGAATGGCAAGGTCATCAATCTGCAAGCGCTGGATGCCAACGTTGGCGCTAACCGCTTGCTGGCAAATGGTGCTGCCAGCGACAAACTCGACATCAGTTGGCAAATAGATGCGCCAAAATTAGCACAGCTTGACCCGCGTTTACGTGGCAACGCCAAGGGTGAGGGGACGTTGCAGGGGCTGCTTGATGGTTCGCAATGGCAACTCGATGTGGCGAATTTGTCCGGCAAGGTGGAAGGTTACGACCTTAATGCCAAGGGGAAACTCGCGTGGGGCGATGCCAAACTCGCCGCGCAAGACGTGGTGATTGAGTCGGGTGGCAATCGGGTGGACGTTTCCGGGCAAGCTACCGCCCCCTTTGATTTGCGCTGGAAAGTGGATGCTAAGAACCTTGCTAAAGCCTGGAAAGGTTTGGAGGGTCGTTTGCAGGGCGAAGGGGTTTTCAAAGGCAAGTTGGATAAGCCTGAAATCCAAGCCGACCTCAAGGGCAGCAAACTCCGCTATCAGGATTACCACCTCGGTGCACTGGATATGCAGGTGCAACAGGTGGGCGAACGTTACACCCTCAAAGGCATGTTGCAAGATTTCAACAGCGGCGCTACGGCGATCAAATCCGCCAACGTAGACGGCGAGGGGACAATAGCAAGCCATCGGGTGACTGCCGAGCTTGTTCACGAAGCGGGTAAAGCCGACTTTACTGCCAACGGTGGCTGGAAAAACAACCAGTGGCAGGGGGATATATCCCGCCTTTCCTTGCACGATACCCCCGCAGGTGACTGGGATATGGCAGCCGCCGTTAGCCTCAATGCTTCTGCCCAAGCTTTCAGCAGTTCCAATATTTGTCTGGTGAATAAGGGGGCAAAAGCTTGTGTTAAGCCTGCATGGACGCAACCCGCTGGTTTCAATATCACGGGTGAGTTGCAACAGATACCGTTGGTGATGCTACGCCCGTGGTTGCCGGAAACCGTGCAGTTGGCGGGTACTGCCAATGCCGATTACCGTTTCGAGCAGCGGGGCGGTGCTAAGCCGGTTGCAACGGTGGCGTTGCGTCTACCGGACAGTTCCCTGAGTATGCGTGGCAGCAAGGGCAAGAGCGAAACCTTACAATATACCCATGCCCGTGTCGACCTGAGCCTCAATGACCAGCAATTGGACAGCACCGCACAACTGGATTTGCTTGGCTACGGGCAATTACGCGCTGATGGACGCCTCGACTTGTCGCCGCAAGACGGTAATCACCGCATTAATGCCCGTTTGAATGTCGACCTACCCGATATTGGCTGGCTGGAACGCTTTTCCCCTCAGATTGACCGCCTGCAAGGTAAAGTGGTGGGTGATGTCACCCTCGTCGGCGCACTCAAAAAGCCTGAAATGAACGGTGCGGTAAAGCTGAGCGGCGCTCAGGTGTATTTGCCCGAAGCTGGGGTGACGCTGGATGCTATCAATCTCACGATGAGAGCCAGCGGTTCAGACCGCGCCATTATTGATGGCACATTACGGGCGGGGGCGGGGATGATGAGCGCCAATGGCACGTTATCGCTGGCAAACCTACCCAACTGGCAGGCGGATGTGAGTTTGCAAGGCAATAACCTCAAGCTGATGGATACCCATGAAATACAGGCGCTGGTATCCCCCGATCTGCGAATTCAGGCTAACCCTGCGGAGGTGTCGGTAAGCGGCAAGGTGCTGATTCCTGAATCCACCGTCAGCTTGCGTGAAATTCCCCAGACGGCCAACGCCCGTTCGGATGATGTGATTATTGTCGGGCGCAATGCCACCTCCGCAGCGGGAGCAGAACCGATGGTGCTGGTTAAGGATTCGCCACTAAACATCAAACCCAATGTCACGATTGAACTGGGTGATAAAGTGAAATTTACCGGCTTCGGGCTGGATGCACGCTTGACTGGCAAGCTGCGGGTAGTCCGTACCCGCCAAGACATTATCGCCGAAGGGGTGTTGAATGTGCTCGATGGGGTCTACAAGGCTTATGGGCAAAATTTAGCCATTGAGCGTGGGCGGCTGATTTTCAACGGCCCGCTGAATAATCCAGGGTTGGATGTAAAAGCGGTACGTGAGGTGGATGATGGCGACATCAAGGTCGGTATTTCACTGGCGGGGACGGTGCAACAGCCCGAATCCACCTTGTTTTCGACCCCCACCCAGACTCAAAGTGACACGCTGAGCTACCTGTTGACCGGGCGGGCTATGTCCGCGCTGAGTGGCGACCAGTCCTCGTTGCTGATGGAAGCGATCACGGGCTTGGGTATTGCCGGTGGTGAAAACCTTGCGCAGAAATTGGGTGGCAGACTGGGGTTGGATGATGTGGGCTTGAAAACCAAAAACGGCGATTTTCAGCAGGGCGAATTGGCGCTGGGCAAACGTCTGGGGGCGCGTCTGTATGTGCGTTACATTGTCAGCCTGTTTGATTCTCTGCAACGGGTGGCGATTACTTACCAGATTAATAAGCGTTTGCAGGTGGAGGCACAGGCGGGTATCCAGCAGGGTGTCGATTTGATTTACAAGGTTGATACTGATGCGGGACCTTTGGGGCAGTAATGTCTGAACCGTGATTTTCAGGATGGAAGGAACAGGATTGCAAAGCGGTTAAGTACCGATTTCCAGTTCTGGATCGGCATGGTCCATTTGCGTGAAGCCTGTTCGATGGCACTGTGATAGTTGCAAGCTCGTGAACAGTTACCAATTACCTTACTTCAAACATTGCTCATACGGCACACGCGTCAATTTTCCCACAATTTCCACCGCAGCCAATTCCACCAGGGAACGCACCGCTTGCGCCTGACCTTCATTGCGACTTAGGTTTATATCGAAATAGACCCCAAATTTATTGATGCTGGCATCCGCATCCAATGAATCACCGCGTTGGAATATCGCCACTGAATTCTTCGAGGAAACCCCCGGCACAACACTCATGTCCTTAGTGCTAACCACATTCAGATCCAACGCCACCACGCTCAAAGAAGAACCGCGTGCGGCACCTAAACCACCATGACGCCGTGCAAATAAACCAACACTCGCGTCAACACTGGTGACACCCTTATCAAACTGACTAATAGACCCCTGAATATCGTACCAAGGCAAATTTTCATAAACCTTATTATTATTGGCTGCTTTTAAAAAAGAAATAAGATTTCCCGAATCTTTTCCATACAAAATAAGTTTAATGCCGTGGCTTTTATGCGTCATTTCAGAAATAGCAGAAACTAGCATATCCCGAACGCCGGTTTTAACTGCTCCGGTTTTATCGTCAATATCTTCTACCATCACAGGGATATTGCGAATATTATTCGCCAGCATCAGACGATCCATACAGCTTAATGAATCGGAAAAGTTAGTAATGCTTTTATAAAGCCCACCATTTGGCCCTTGCTTCATTTCAGCAAACTCACTTGCCAATTTATCTTCCAATCGCGACTCGACACTTGCACAACCGTACAATACTGCCATGCACACCATTATTAAGAGAAACTTTATATTTTTCATAGACAGGATTTTACACTCCGAATTTATTATTTTTAATATTAATTAATGCGACAATACCCACCTTACTCTGAAACAAAGAACAGTAATAATAGCAAGCACAGACCAGCTAACGACAATTATTCGCTTGCATAATATCGCCTTGCACAAAAATGATAATATCGTTTGGCGCTCCTGCGGCATCATCCAATACAACATTGCCGACATTAATGTCGCAACCTGCCGTATCCAACGCGCCTACAGCAAAGCGATCCACTTCTGAACCCGCATCCCGGAAATCCACCTCATACGCCCGTAGCTGGGCACGGGTCTTCGCAAACGTAGCTGACATATCCATCATAGAAGGCGGTGTACTACCGTCGGGTAGCGCCGAAACTGAAGTAGCACTAAATGCCAAAACAACTAAGCACAAACAACGTATTGGCAGGTATTTCATAAGTCATCTCTCTAAAAAAGCCCCCACTCTTTAATAAAGAGCAGGGACATTCTCACTTATTTAGACTGAGTTGTGTCTTCATAAATGGTTGCAATAGTTGCCGATTGCGAGCCTTTTTGCCCTTGTTGTTTTTGATAAATTTTTGAATTATGAACATAGATTTTCGCTCGTCCATCAAACTTATCATTAACATGTGAAATGACCGCACGTTGCGTCAAATCCGCGCCTTCTTGCGCCTGATAGATTTCAACATCATGAATCAACATATCAACATCGACTTCAGTCGCAAATACGGAAGTACTTGACAATACCAACACGGCAGAAATTGCTAAAATCCTTTTCATACTTTAATACTCCTAAACATTTTACTCATCTACATTAGCCCCCTCGCCGGGAACTGAGTTAAGCATAGCCAATATTTTGTAACAATCAAGGCAAGACTGTATATTTTTTAATACATTTTTTAGATGTCATTTGATTATTTTTTATGCGCAAAATATAAAATAGATGATTAACATCACCAATGTAATATTAATTTTTAACTAACCGGGCATAAAATAAAAACATGGCATTTTTATAAGCAAGACCGCCGCTGCACCTATTTTAATGTGTGGGATTCTGCGCAAGGTTACGTCACCCAACAACTGCTGGACGGTATGAAATACGAAACCATCGATGTAGCGATGCTCGATGCCCTTACCCTGCGTTATGCAGGATTTGAAAGCCGCTACCTGACCGAAAAATTGGTACACATGCAAGTTTGTTCGGGGGCATTCTGTGGCTTTGAAGACACTTTGCCCAAAAATCAAGCCATGCTTACATCTCCTCAACTTCCAATTCCTTGAGCTTGCGGGTGAGGGTATTGCGCCCCCACCCCAACAAATCCGCCGCTTCAATCTTGCGCCCGCCGGTTTTCTTGAGTGCCGCTTGCAACAAAATACGCTCGAAAATCGGGCTGAGCTCCGTCAGTAAATTCACGTCGCCTTTATTGAGTTTGTAATCGGCAAAATGCGCTAAGGCTTTTTCCCAATTATCCGGCACTTCGGTTTTACCGGGGTCTGCCTCCAGCAACTCCGCTGGCAAATCGTCCATCACGATGTCGCGCCCAGATGCCATGACCGTCAACCAGCGGCAGGTATTTTCCAATTGGCGCACATTGCCCGGCCAAGGCAAAGTTTGCAGATGCGCAGTCACACGCCCTGACAAGGTTTTCACCTCCACCTGCAACTCATCCGCCGCACGGTGTAAGAAATGATTGAGCAGCAAGGGAATATCTTCACGGCGCTCACGCAACGGCGGGTTATGAATACGGATCACATTCAAACGGTGAAACAAGTCTTCGCGGAATTGCCCCTTATGCACCAACTCTTCTAAGTGCTGGTGAGTTGCTGCAATAATACGCACATCCACTTTCACCGGGGTATGCCCACCGACGCGGTAGAATGTACCTTCTGCCAAGACACGTAGCAAACGGGTTTGCAATTCGGCAGGCATATCGCCGATTTCGTCCAAAAACAGTGTACCGCCGTCGGCTTGCTCGAAACGTCCCTTACGTTGTGCATAGGCACCCGTAAATGCACCTTTTTCGTGCCCAAACAATTCCGACTCCAGCAACTCGCGGGGAATCGCCGCCGTATTCAGCGCAATAAACGGCTTGGTAGAACGCGGGCTGTGAGTATGCAGGGCTTTGGCGACCAACTCCTTACCCGTGCCAGACTCGCCCGTGATCAACGCAGTAATGCTGGATTTGGAAAGCCGTCCAATGGCGCGGAATACCTCCTGCATCGCCGGTGCATGACCGATAATATCGCGCCCACCCAGCAACTCCAACGCGGGGTCAGCCGCTTTTTCGCCATCGCGTTCACGGCGCATTTTGCAGGCACGCCGTACCAATTCCAGCGCATCATTCACGTCAAATGGCTTGGGCAGGTACTCAAAAGCACCACCTTGATACGCTGAGACGGCGCTTTCGAGATCAGAGTGCGCGGTCATAATAATCACGGGAATCATCGGGTGTTCGCGCTGCATCCGCTCCAATAAGATCAGACCGTCTGTACCTGGCATCCGAATATCGGTGATCAGCGCATCCGGTTGTTCAGTGCGCAACGCAACCAACACCTGATCGGCGGTCTCGAAGCTGCGGGCTTCAATGCCTGCTTTTTGCAGGGTGCGTTCCAATACCCAGCGGATCGAGCGGTCATCATCCGCAATCCAGACATTTTCAATGGGTGACATGGTCTTCCTCCAGCGGAATCAAAATCGAAAAGCACGTATTTCCATGAACCGATTCATAATGAATCAGCCCCTTATGACGGCGCATTAAGGTCTGTGCAATTGCCAACCCCAAACCACTGCCTTCAGGATGCCCGCTCACCATTGGTAGGAACAATTTGTCCTGCAAATGCTCCGGCACACCGGAACCATTATCGCAAATATCAACTTTCATCACGTGACGGTAACGAATTTGCTGAATGGTGAATTGCCGCAAAATGCGGGTACGCAACAAAATCAAGCCACTACCTGCCAATGCGCGGATGGCGTTATTGACAATATTCAGCACTACTTGCACCAATTGATTGCGGTCGCCCTGAAATTCAGGCAAACTGGGGTCGTAATCACGCACGAATTGCACATCAGCAGAAACGTCTGCGTTCACCAAATGCCGCACATGTTCCAGTACTTCATGAATATTGACAGTTTCAGTACGCGGCAAATGGCTAGGACCTAACATGCCATCCACCAAATGCTTGAGGCGATCTGCCTCGGAAATAATGATCTGGGTGTATTCTTTGAGTTCAGGGTTTACCAGCTCAGTTTCCAACAATTGTGCCGCGCCACGCAAACCACCTAGCGGATTTTTGATTTCGTGGGCTATCCCGCGCACCAATTCATGCACTGCCTGCTGTTGATGGATAACTTGCTCCTCGCGCACGATACGCAACTTGCGGTCAATGCGGTGAACTTCCAACAACAAGTGATTATTCCAGTCACGCTGGCTAATCGGGGTGATCACGCAATCAATAGTAATGGCTTCATTACTAGCCAATTCAATCGGGCACTCACGGATGGATTGCGGATCACTCAGGCTCAGGGCAAGTTCCAAATGCTCCAACACCTCCCGGCTGCGCAATAATGATGCAACTGGCATTCCTAACGCCCGCTGCTGACTTTGACCAAACAGCATTTCAGCCGATTGATTCATATAAACAACCGCAAGCCCTGTATCCAGCACCACAATGGCGCTAGTCAGGGTATCCAGCAGATCACTTTTTTTCAGGCTAGTACTATTCATAGCAAAAACAATGCAAATTCAATGCCATAAAAATTTACCCATACTTTTCATGGTCTTATTAATTAACATACCCCAACATACCGCGAAGCATTCATCACGGTCACGAGCAAAGCACCAAAATAGTGCAACCTATTATATGCACTAAATCGGTGGGATGCTGGTTACTAGGCATAAACGCGACATAACACTGCCAACACATTATCATCAACACCAATTCAACATTGTCGACAATTACCAAGAGCACACCCCTAAAATACGCCTTTTGTATCGCAAAACACGGCATAATAATCTACAAAATGTTGAATAATCCCCAAAAACCTTTGGTTGGGTGATTGCTTGGTGATTTGCATTCACGCTAAACTCATGGCGTTTGTACAACAACGGAGGAGTCTCACTTATGTTAGATAGATCTGCACAGGCATATTGGGCAGCGAATATTCGCTTGCTTAGTATATGCCTTGTCATTTGGTTCATCGTGTCGTTTGGTTTTGGTATTTTGTTGGTTGATCAACTCAATACTATTCAACTCGGCGGTTATAAACTTGGCTTCTGGTTCGCCCAGCAAGGTTCAATTTACGTATTCGTGGCTTTGATTTTCTTTTATGCATGGCGCATGGGACAGATCGACCGCCAATTTGACGTTCACGAATAAGGGAGAATCGTATGACAGAACTTCAAATCTGGACTTATATTGTCGTCGGTCTGAGCTTTGCGCTGTACTTCGGTATTGCGTTCTGGGCTCGTGCTGGTTCTACCAGTGAATTCTACGTGGCGGGTGGCGGTATCGGCCCTATCCAAAACGGTATGGCAACTGCGGCTGACTGGATGTCTGCGGCGTCTTTCATCTCCATGGCAGGTTTGCTCGCTTTTGGTGGTTATGACAACTCCGCGTACCTGATGGGTTGGACGGGCGGCTACGTACTGATGGCGATGCTACTGGCGCCTTACCTGCGTAAGTTTGGCAAGTTCACTGTTCCCGAATTCATCGGCGACCGTTATTACTCACAGACTGCACGTATCGTGGGTGTTATCTGCTTAATCATCATCTCCGTTACTTACGTCATCGGTCAGATGCGTGGTGTAGGCGTTACCTTCTCACGCTTCTTGGAAGTATCGGTTGATGTGGGTCTGTATGTCGGTATGGGTGTCGTATTCGTCTACGCGGTATTGGGCGGCATGAAAGGTATCACTTATACCCAGATCGCACAGTATGTGGTTTTGATTCTGGCTTACACGGTTCCTGCGGTCTTCATTTCCTTTAACCTGACGGGCAATCCTATCCCACAATTGGGTTTGGGCTCACAAATGGCTGACGGCGTTTACCTATTGGATAAACTGGTTGACATCCTCCCCTCCCTAAAGGAAGGGGATTCCTACGGGAGCTAAGCGGCAAG
>CAYQTB010000065.1:0-7876 GCA_964420315.1 uncultured Thiothrix sp.
GGGAGTCTGCGCCAGCAGCACGAGTGCCAGCAAGGGCATCCAGAAGAATCGCATGTTTCCTATACCTTGTTTTGTCATTACGCAACTCTAGCATATATACTTCTCTTTATCTTGTTTAACCCCAGAAGACCCTCATGCGCGTACTTGGAATTGAAAGCTCTTGTGATGAAACCGGCGTGGCGCTGTACGACACCGATAAAGGCTTATTGGCGCATCGCTTGTTCAGCCAGATTGCGATGCACGCCGAATACGGTGGCGTGGTGCCGGAATTGGCATCACGGGATCATATTCGCCGCGTACTACCATTACTGCGCAAGGCGTTAGTGGATGCTGATATGACAATGGCAGATATTGATGGCATTGCCTACACCGCAGGACCGGGGCTGATCGGAGCATTGCTGACCGGGGCGGCGATTGCGCGGTCGATGGCGTGGGGCTTGAATGTCCCCGCCGTGGGGGTGCATCACATGGAAGGGCATTTGCTCGCGCCCATGTTGGAAGAGAATCCGCCGGAATTGCCGTTTGTGGCGTTGCTGGTGTCGGGCGGGCATACCATGCTGGTGGATGTACCACGCATTGGCGAATACCACATTCTGGGCGAAAGTGTGGATGACGCAGCGGGTGAAGCATTTGACAAGACCGCCAAACTGATGGGCTTGGATTATCCGGGCGGCCCATTGCTGGCGAAGCTGGCGGAACAGGGGCGTGAGGGGATGTACAAATTTCCACGCCCAATGGTGGATCGTCCTGGCTGTGATTTCAGCTTCAGCGGCTTGAAGACGTTTTCACTGACGACATGGCAGAAATCTGGACAAACAGAGCAGGATAAAGCGGATATTGCGCGGGCGTTTGAAGACGCGGTAGTTGACACGCTGTTTATCAAATGCCGACGAGCATTGGAACAGGCAGGGCGCAAACGGCTGATTGTGGCGGGTGGTGTCGGCGCAAATCGCCGCTTACGGGCGCGACTGGCAGAATTACCGGGGGAAGTCTATTTTCCGCGCTTGGCATTTTGCACCGATAACGGCGCAATGATTGCGTATGCAGGCGCTTTAAGGTTACTGGCAGGGGTAAGTGAAGCGGCAGTGATTAATGCGCGTCCACGTTGGCCGTTGACCGAACTGGACGCGATTTGATCTCACGAAAACCGTTTCACCATGCCCCTGCCCTACCCATTACTTATGCGACCGCGGTGTAAATCAACCAGCCGGTGTACCCGAAATACACACTCAATAACAGAATGCCTTCCCAACGGGTTAAATGCCCAGGCTTTCTGAGACCATACGCCATAATCAATAAACCCACGGTGAGTGCGAGCATAACCGGGAAATCGCGTGTCAGTACGTCATCGGGAACTGCAATCGGTGCGATTACCCCGGCAAGCCCGACCACCGCCAAGGTGTTAAACAAATTCGAGCCAACCACATTGCCTATTGCCAAATCGGATTCACCCTTGCGAGCAGCAGCAATGGAGGAAGCCAATTCCGGTAGCGAAGTACCCAACGCCACAACCGTCAGACCGATAATCAAATCGCTCACGCCTAGGGCATGGGCAATATCCACCGCACCCCATACGAGAATTCTTGAGCTAATGATCAACAGCGCTAAACCGATAGCCAACCACACCAACGCTGTTTTCAGCGTCATGGGATGGCTTGCCATTTCTTCCTCCACCTCTGCGGATAATGTATCTTGTCGCCCGCGCATCGCTGCGTAAATAGACCAGCCCATAATTCCAAACAATGCCACCAACAGGATCACTGCATCCCAGCGGCTGATTTCCTTATCCCATAGCAGCAAACCTGACAGCAGCGTCACCGCCAGTAAAATCGGCATTTCTTTGCGGACAATATCGGAATGCACCGCAATCACCGCAATCACTGCCGTTACCCCCAAGATCAAAGCGATATTCAATATATTGGAGCCATAAGCATTGCCCAAAGCCAAGGCTGGATTGCCTTGCCAGGCGGCAAAGGCTGATACGGTCATTTCCGGTGCGGATGTACCAAACCCGATAATCACCATCCCGATCAGGAGGGATGGCATTCCCAAATGTTTTGCCGTGGCAGCAGCGCCATCGACAAATTTATCAGCACTCCAAACCAATATGGCAAGCCCCACAACAACAGCAGCCAGCGATAACAACATAACGATTTCCTTTGAATTTGATGAAACGTAGCGGTTTATGCCATTTTTAAGACGGGTCTGCTAGTATCCCTTACATCTAACTAGCAAATGCTCAAACTGCTTAATAACTGGTATGCCTGTCACTTCTCCAACCCCAAGTCGCCATTTTGGCACTGTTACTGCTTTTAGGCTTCAGCGCCATTATTTTTGCGGGAAAAATACTTGACCGATGTTTAGACGCTGCAAGCTACCGCGCTTCGTCGCGATTCTGCTGGTTTTCAGTCTGTTTGTTTTGATCCCAGCAACATACCAGCGTTTTGCTGAATCAATAAGCGGTAACAGGGGACACAAAACCGGCTGGTTTCAACGCCAATAGCGAACAGCCGAGTTCTTCGGCAATGTTCTCGGCGGTATTGCCAATGAAGAACCCCGCAATACCAGTGCGAGCCACTGACCCCATCACCAGAATATCCACCTTATGCAACGCTACAAAATTGGGAATCAAGGTATCCGCCGCCCCGCGCAAATGCTGGACGTGGTAAGACTCACTTGGCAGAGCGGATTGATTAATCAACTGCTGAAGCGCGTGACGGTGTTGGGCTTGCGCTTCCAATACAGCACGTAAAATATCCTCTTCTGGCACCTGAGCTCGTCCGTTATGGCGTAAAAAATCTTCAAACACATACTCCCAGCACGACACAATGCTCAACTCACCGCTACCAGTAGCTGCCAGCATGTGCGCCAATGCTAATAAGCGCAAAGACAAGGCTTGCTCCTCTTCGCTACGGCTCTCTGGGTTAATCGCAACCGCAACGCGAATTGCTTCACGCGGTTGGCTAATCGGGCGTGCCAACCACACAGGGCAGGGGCACTTGCGTAACAAGGTCATATCCAATGCCTTGAAACCTTTACCCTGCTCCTTAAACTCCACCTCCTTGATGAGTAAATCATGACCATCACGTAACACACGGCGAGTAATGCTGATAGCAGGGGGAATATCGAGACTTTCCAGCTCCACCTGAACATTAGGCATCGCATCGTCTGCCATCGCCAATGCTGCGCAGGCGGATTGCAGCATCTCATGCGCTTGCGCTTCAAAAAAAGCGTGGTACATCTCGCGGTAAGCCACTTGATTCAGGGGCAATTCAGGGTATACCAACAAAAACTTCAAGTCTGCTTGATTATTCCGCGCCAGACTGAGGGCTTGTTTCAAGCCATCCAAGGTGTCTTGGTACAACCCAGTACTGACATAAAGAATTCGGTGAAAGTATTGCATGATAGAATCCTTCAGTTAGCAGTCGCTTGCATGGAAACGGTAATTTTACCCGCATAGTGCTGGCGATGCAGCACATTCAGGATAAACAACGCCACGCCCACCGCGAAAATCAGCAGGTTTATGGTGATCAAATCAGATCAAAGGTTTCACCGTAGTGCGGCAAGCGTACCGAAGCAGCCAAGGTATTGCGCAAGTGTTTCGCGAAGACCGCCTTGGCAGAAGATTCGCCATGCACCAACACCACTGGTGGTCGTGGGTCAAATTGCGCATACCAATGAGTCAGGGCAGCTTGATCGGCGTGCGCCGATAGCCCGCCAATGGTGTGAACTTGTGCAGCAACGCGAATGGTTTCCCCCCACAGGCGGATATGTTTTGCACCATCCACCAATGCTCGCCCCAGTGTGCCGTGTGCCTGAAAGCCGGCAATGAGGATGTGGCAATCACGCCGCCAAACACTGTGCTTGAGGTGATGACGAATGCGTCCACCGTTACACATGCCGCTTCCAGCAATGATGATTGCGCCACTGTGTATCTGGTTGATACGCATGGATTCCTCGGATGTACGGGTGAAGCGCAGGTTCGGCAGCAACGGGCTGTCACGGTGTTGCCGCCACAGTTGCGAGGACTCATCATCAAACAGGTCGCAGTTCTGGGCATAGGCGTGCGTGGCTTCGATAGCCATTGGGCTGTCGAGAAAAATTTGCCAACGCCCCAAACCCCATTCATCAAAGTATTTGGCAAACAGATAAAAGATTTCCTGGGTGCGCCCCACCGCAAATGCCGGAATCAGGATATTACCTTGTTTAGCCGCCACCTCCCGGAACAGGTCTGCCAACTCTTGGCGGGTAGCGTCCCAATCACGGTGCAGGCGGTCGCCATAGGTGCTTTCCAGCAATACCATGTCAGCTTGTTTGATGATGGCGGGGTCTCGCAGCACTGGCATCCCAGAACGCCCCAAGTCACCGCTGTACACCAGCTTACGGTCATGTTTGCCGCTGTGTAACCACAACTCCACAATCGCTGAACCGAGAATATGCCCTGCATCCATCAGTCTGAGCGCAACCAATGGCAAGATGTCCAAGCGTTCGGCATAGTCCAATGCTTGGAAATGGGAGAACACCGCTTCAGCATCTTGAATGGTGTACAGCGGTTCAACTAGGCGCAAGCCTTTGCGTTGACGCTTACGGTTTTCCAGCTTGGCATCTTTCTCATTCAGGTAAGCGGCATCCCGTAGCATAATGCGACACAAATCCGCCGTGGCTTTGTGGGTGTAAATAGAACCACGGAAACCGCGTTTGACCAACAATGGTAAACGCCCAGAATGGTCGATATGAGCATGGCTGAGAATAACAGCATCAATGCTGGCAGGGTCAAACGGAAACGCGTCACTGTTACGTGCTTCATCCCGCCAAGAACCCTGAACCAAGCCGCAATCCAGCAAGAGCTTGTAGTCACCGACCGTCACTAAATGGCATGAACCTGTTACCTCATCAGCGGCGCCAAGAATTTGTAGTGTTATTCCCATGATTTATCCTCTGTTGTTTTAAGATACACCCCCGCCCTGTTGCTCACTTTGAGTATAAGGCAAATTTCGCTGAAACCGCACTTTTGTTCACACGCCTTCCCGACTTCCATCGAGCCTTGCAAGCCAGTCAATCCAAATGCTGTAGTTGTCAAAACTGATTCAACGGCGGATTGTTCAGCAAAATATTGCCCACATGGCTAGCACCTGCCGGTGTCAAATGACCACCATCGAAGCTGATTAGCCGTGCTTGTGGCGTAAAAAGCGGGCAACTGTCTTCAGTTTGGCAAACCAAGGCTTGAACATTGACAAACATCCCGGCTGGCAATGACTGTTGCATCGTTTGGTTGATCTCGTGTTGTGCGCCATAGACCGGATTGCGAAGTTGGATTAGCTCCTCAGCTGACATGCCAAGGTATTGGCGCAGCTTGAGCTTGCCAAAGTCCTTTCGTCCGATGATAAACAATTTTTGTGATGCCTTGATTGACAACCGTTGAATAGTCGTTGGCAACCGTTGTGCAGACCACAATTCCCAATTGGCAGCAAGAATCACCACATCCGCCTGCTCAATCTGTGGCTGCGCGGCTGCCAATGTGTCCGCTTTTTCACAAATGGGAATGTGCTTTTTGTCGATAAGACGGCTAATATCTTCTGGTCCCAGATAAATTCCACAGATACCCGGAATGCGTCTGGTACTGATTTGATAGCGTTGCTCAAGGTTATTTTCCAATAAGGCATTGTAAAAATCTTGTGCATGGCTATCACCGATGACCAGCATTTTTTTGCGCTGATCGCCGGGGTTAAACGGCTTTTCCAGTTGTTGAAGAAAGCGTTGTCGCACATATTCCCCGCTTTTTTCCTTATCAGTGGCTTGGAGAATGTCGGTTTGTGCCGTGGCGGCATGAGCGGTGACTACGCTGCCGAATACGGTAAGCGTCACCAGCGACAGTAAGCAAATAAGCAATGATTTTCTGTTAACCATGGTCATGATTCACTCCTTAGGCTATTTCCGCAAATGAGCTTGACGGTGTGACACACACGATGGGCTGCAAGGTTATACGCCGGATGCCGTGCATGTGCGCAAAGGTGGACTGATATATGCTTACTTAGCAGAACATCCGTGCATAAAAACCACAGGACGCTGCCTGATCAACACCCGTCCGAGTCCAAGCAACTAAAAGTCAACATTGAACCCTGTCATAAAAATCACATAAGCGTCCTTGGGGTCTGGGACAGGCGTGGCTTGTGCCACCAGATCAACCCTTGGGGTCAGGTGGTAACGGATGCCCACCATTGGCACAGGCATCACTACAGGCAAGCGCTTATAATTGCTCGAAAGGTAAAGACTGCGATGCAGAGTAAATTTTTCGCGTTGGTAAAAAATAGTGGAATAGCCGAGTATCAGTCCTAAACGTTCTTCGGAGTTTTCCAAAATACCGACAGAATGATAGCTGCGCTCATTGATGGCTTTTTCAAACACCACGCTTTCCGGTCGCCAGCCATCATTGTCGGAAGGCGAAAAAACATGGTGCAGGCTAACGACCTTAGTCACAGACCAATCCCCAAAAACTCCCTCTATAGGCAATAACGATAATAGGATAATTGCGATACGCAGTTGTCTTAGCATCTACCGTCTCCACCGTTCATGTTACGTCGAGTATAGTGCAAATAGAGAACGGCAAACCCCTGATTTTTGGTGTAGTATTTGTAGATACACTGTAAGAAGGAGATTTCGCCATGTCCACGACAGAAGACACCCGCCTATTCGTTGTCCTCTGCCGTAAGCTTGATTGATGACGCTGCCAGTAATTGGTTATGCAAGCTGGCGGAGAGAGTTGAACGGTTTTATTCCCTCATGCCCGTATTCCTGTTTTAATAGCACCCACGAATAACGGCTGACACGAAACGCTCATACCTTTGCCATGAATAACACACAGAAATCCAACCCATTACTCGAAATCGCTCTCACTTTGGTGATTCCTGCGCTCATCCTGATGAAACTCAGTGCGCCCGAACAACTCGGCACGACAAATGCACTAATAGTGGCATTGTCATTCCCGCTGGGCTGGGGTGTGTTTGACTGGATACGCAACCGTAAAATCAACCTATTCGCGGCATTGGGCTTAGTGAGTGTATTACTGACCGGCGGTATTGGCTTGCTGGAGCTGGATACGCAATGGCTGGCAGTCAAAGAAGCGGCGATTCCTGCCATTTTGGGGATTGCAGTGATTGGCTCGACTTACACGAAGTATCCACTGATCCGTACCCTGCTGTTCAACCAACGCCTGTTGCACGTTGAAAAAATACAGGAACAACTGACGATTCGAGGAACGCAGCGCGAATTCGAGCAACGCTTGAAAACCGCAAACTGGCTGTTTGGTGGCACGTTCGCTTTCTCCGCCACCATGAACTATTTCCTCGCCACCTATATTGTCATCAGCCCCAGCGGCACGGCGGCTTTCAATGAAGAATTGGGGCAACTGACACTGATGAGTTACCCCATGATCGCGATTCCCTCCATGCTGATGATGCTGGCAGTGTTTTACTTTCTTGCCCGCAGCATTCGCTCACTAGCGGGTTTAAAACTAACAGAGGTCATGCACGGGGCGGAATAAGCCTTCACGTTCCGTCTTAGCCTTACACCGGCTCAACCATATCGCGGTAAGCGTGCCAACTGGCATACGAAATCAGCGGCATGGCAATGATCAACCCTAGGCTAAAAGGCAACAACCCCGCGCCAATAATCATCGCAATGGTCGCCGCCCACACCAGCATGACTTTCCAGTTGGTAAAGATGGCGCGAATGCTGGTATTCAACGCCGTCACCAGACTCACCTTGCGTTCCAGCAACATCGGCACGGTAGCCACACCCGTAACGAAAGACACCACCGCGAATAACAGCCCCACCGACATGAATGACAGCGTGAATAACCAACCCATTGTTGAACCCA
>CAYQTB010000065.1:7976-13931 GCA_964420315.1 uncultured Thiothrix sp.
CAACAACACCAGCACCCCCAGCATCGCCGAATACAACAGCAAATTGACCGGGTTACGCTTTAATGCCAGCGTTGATTTCAGAAAATTGACCGGATCACCGTGTTCACGCCGCAGGCTCAGGTCATACAAACCCAACGCAAGGAATGGCCCCCACAACATGAAACCCGCTGCGGTTGCCATGAAAAAACCGGGGTTGTTGGCTGACAGAATGCTCATCCCCGCCCCCACCAGCGCGAAGATAATGCCATACAACAGGCTAGACCACGGGTTAGCCGCAATGTCTTGCCCCCCTTGGCGTAACCACTTGGGAATATCGGCAAATTCGACCTGACGCACGGCGTACTCGGTAAACGGCTGTTCAGTGCTGATGGATTGCATAGTTATCATTTCCTCCTTAATGGACTTTCATGTCAAGACCCATGTGATCATAGACCCGCTTATTGAATAATTCCGGTTTCTTGCCATACCACTTAGAGCCTATGATCACACAGATATTGACACTTTACCGCAAACATAAGAACAATACCCGCCATTTGACACACCGAAGCACCACATGAAAAATCACTCATGGCGCAAACGCCTACTAATCGGCTTCCCGTTGACGCTCACCCTGCTAATCGCAGGGCTGCTGCTGTTGCGTGAGGCATTTTTCATGGGCGCAATTGTGCCGCCAGCACCGGTTACTACTGGCAAAATCATCGACATGCACGCCCATATCGCTGGCATCGGCGCGGGTGGCAGCGGTTGTTATATCTCACCGTCATTGCAAGAAAACTTCCGCTTCAAGCAATACCTTGCAGGTTTTGGGGTAACGCTCCAAGAACTAGAACAACACGGCGACAGCATTGCAGTAGACAAAATAGCAGCACGCTTACGGGATTCGCAGGCGGTGCAAGGTGCGGTGTTATTGGCGTTGGATGGTGCGGTAGACACCCAAGGTGCGTTAGATTTACCGCGCACCGAAATTTACATTCCGAATGAATACGTGGCAGCGCAGGTCAAACGCTACCCTGATTTGTTTTACTTCGGAGCCAGCATTAACCCCTACCGCAAAGACGCACTCACCCGCTTGGAACAGGCGAAAAAGGCAGGCGCGGTGTTGGTAAAATGGATTCCCAATATCCAGCACATCGACCCCGCCGACCCCAAACTCACGGCGTTTTACCAAAAATTGCGTGAACTGAATCTGCCGCTGTTGAGCCACACAGGGCAAGAACGCTCGTTTAGCAGTGCCAATGATACTTACGGCGACCCGCAACGACTGGAATTACCGCTCTCGCTGGGTGTCACGGTGATTGCTGCACACATTGCGACTACCGGTAAAAATCAGGGGGAAGACAATTACCAGCGCATTCTGCCGTTGCTGCCAAAATACCCCAATTTGTATGCCGATATTTCCAGCCTTACCCAAATCAATAAACTGGGCCTTTTGGATAAGGCGTTGCGTGAGCCACGCTTGCAAGGACGATTGCTGTACGGGAGTGATTTTCCACTTTCCAATATGATTTTGACTTCCGCATGGTATTTTCCGTTGAATTTAACCAAGGAAGAGATGCGTCGCATCAATAACATTCCAAATCACTGGGATCGGGATGTGGCGTTGAAACAGGCGTTAGGCGTACCGCCGGAGGTGTTTACACACAGCGCGGCGGTACTAGGGGTAAATTAAGACGTGCGTTTAATTAAGCATGAAAATATGCGTACTGCTGGCTGTTTTTTTGCATTACTCATACATCTGCGGATTGCGCATCGGATCGACGGATTCCATCAGTTTCATTTCTTCCAGCGGGCGGTTGGTGCATTCACCAGCGGTTTCCGCGCCTTGCGTAGCTCCTTTAATTCAACACTTACCGACTCGGCGGGCAAAAACCCAGAAAATCCGGTTTAGGACAACTCAGCTCAACTCCCTGCCATTTTTGGCAATGCCCAAACGCATCCGCCTTTTCGCAATCGGGGTGTGCCGTGGCACAGGCATTCATCCCCAACAGACATAGCCAGAGCAGCAAGTGTTTTCCGTGATGTCTCATTGTGACTCCTCCAGCGTTATCATCAACCGTTTTAACACCGCCGCACACGCTTCAGGCTGGGTTTGCAGCAAAAAATGCCCAGACTGCGCAATGCGGATAATTTCCACACGGGCAAAATACCGCTGTAACTCATCCGCACACCGCTCCGGCACTGCCCGATCCTTGACTGCCCGCAAATAATGACAGGGGATTTCCCAGCGTTGCGCCAAAGCAAACGGGCGTGCTGCTGCAATCAGCCGCAAACGGTACGCCGCCACGCTGGGCAGCACTTGCTCCCGCACAGGTTTCAGCAAGGCTTGTAAGCGTGCATCAATACCCAGCAATCGCAGCAACGACTCAGGTAACGGCAACCGCCACCAACGTTCCAGCGGCAAATGCATCGCCAGTTTCAACAGCCACGGATGCGGTGCGCTGGCAAACGACGCGCAAAAAATAACACTGCGTAACGGAATTCCCTGCCTCAGCAATTCCACCGCGATCAAGCCGGAAAACGATTCCGCCAGCAATACCGTGCCGGTGTCGAACGCCACTTGTGCGCGAACTTGTGCCGCCAGTGCTTCCACCGACAGGCATTGATCGGGCGGGTAACAAATGACCTGAACCGGAAATGCTGCCCCCAACGCTGCCAGTAACGGCTGGAACAGCAAGCCCGTGCCATCAAGACCGGGGAGGAGGACGAGTTTTGTTGCCATCATTTACCCCACAAAAACGTTACAAGGCGATCTTGGCTTTTTTGGCGCGGTTGATGGCTGGGGTCATTGCACCTGATCTCCAACCTTAATCACCACCCCATGCCCCAGCGTCAACGTGGCATTCTGCCCAAAATACGCGCCGCTCAAATGCGGGTAAGGGTTCATCGCGGTCAAGGTGCGTAACGGCTCTTTCGGGTTGGCAATCACCCCGGTGCGCTGATCGACCGTGGTAGTTTTGCAGCGTTGGCACGGCTTGCGAAGCGTGAAACGGTAACTGGCATCAGCGGCGGTAAGCGTTTTGCAGTCATTTTCCCCGAACGCGCTCATCCCGCTAAGAACGATATTAGGGCGAAACCGCGCCATCGGCACAGCCTCCGCGCCATTGGCAAGCAATTGCACATTCACTGCCGCCAGCGAAGCCTCGGATACCATCAAAAACGGGTAGCCATCAGAAAACGCAGTATCCGCACTATCGCCATCCATGTATGCGGGGTCAACTGGGCGCACACTTTCAGGGGCAAAGCGCACCAAACGCAAGTCGCTGCCCTGCCACTGCCCCACCGCTTGCGTCAACCAATGCGAAGCCGCCGCGCCCTCGTTACAACCCATACAAGTATCGCGCCACACCGTCACCGCACAGCGATTATCAGGAATCGGAGCTAACGGAATCGACAACGGCGGCAATCCAGTGTGTTCCAACACCAAACACTCAGCGGTTAAGCGCGTGCTGATTCGCGCCAACGCAGGTATTTGTCGCTGGGTCACAAACTTCCCAGCGGCATCGACCAACATCCACTGACGATCAAACACCAACCCTTGCCTGGTCAGAACCGCGTCGCTCAAAGCGATGCCTTGCAGCGATTTGACCGGGTAAATGTGCAGGCTGCTAATGGTAAACATGGCAAATCCCAGGATAAAATCAGCATTTTCGCGCTTATTGCCCGGTTTGCAAACGTATTGTCTTATTTTTGCTGTTTAGGTTTCAAACCGCTGGAATCTTGACAGTGGTTCGGAGTATAACTTCTTGACTCACAGATCAATGAGTTGAGAGGCATTCGCCGTGCAAGAAAAATTACGCAGCGCGAAGTATCTGCCTAGAAACCAGCAATTCAGAGCATCCTAACTTTCATGATGCGAGCGTCGACACCCCCGATAATGAAAGACCTTGTATCGGGATTCGTTTGATTTGGCTCGCTGGGAAATCTTGCGCAGCGAACTGGCGGGAATGGCAAGATTTACGCACTTGCTACCAACTTGGCAGCTTTGTTTGCCGAAATGGGGTTAATTGTCACACAATCCGGCTAAATTCCGCCAAGGTACAACTTGCGCCACTGTGCGCTGTTGTGCCTGCTCCCCGCCGTAAACCAACAAGGCTTTGCCTGCATTGCCCGTCAATTCCTGCCAGAACTGCAAACCTTTGAACTGGTCTTGGCTCAAGGTTTGCCCGGATTTGACTTCAACAGCACGGAATTGTCCACCGCGCTCCAGCACCATATCCACTTCATGCCCGCTACGGTCGCGCCAGAACCAGATTTCAGGATGTTCACCCTGATTAAACAGGTGTTTATGGCATTCGCTGATCACTAGATTTTCAAACAACGCGCCGCGCATCGCATGAAACTTCACCTGTTCGATTTCGCGGATACCCAGTAACCAACACACCAAGCCCGTGTCGTAGAAATACAATTTCGGCGTTTTCACCAAACGTTTGTTGAAATTGCGATACCAAGGCTGCAAACGCACCACCAGATAACTCGCTTCCAGTACAGAGAGCCACGCCTCCACCGTTTTCTGGGAAATGCCGCAATCATTCGCAATCTGCGTCAGGTTGACCAATTGCCCAACGTGATGGGCACATACCCGCAGGAAACGCTGAAATAACGCCAAATCCTGCACATTGATTAATTGGCGTACATCCCGCTCCAGATAGGTGCTGACATAGTTGGCATACCATTGGAACGCCTCCACCGGGCGGGTATAGATCGGTGGGTACGACCCTTTGTAGAGAAATTCATCCAACGTCGTCGGCAAATCCCTCGCTGCCAGCAATTCATCCTGAGCTAAGGGCAATAAATGCACCATGCCGACCCGACCTGCCAACGATTGGCTGATGCCCTCTTGCAAACTGAACTGTTGCGAACCTGTCAGGATAAATAAACCCATGCGCCCATCCGCATCCACGATGCCTTGCAGGTAAGAAAACAAATCGGGGCAACGTTGCACTTCATCCAAAATCGCACCGTCAGGAAATTGCGCCAAAAAGCTACGCGGATCGTGCAAAGCATAGTCGCGGGTATCGGGGTCTTCCAGCGTGACGTAAGATTTTTCCGCAAAACAATGCTGCGCCAAGGTGGTTTTACCGCTCTGGCGTGGCCCGGTAATCGACACTACGGGGAAACCCACAGTCAACTTCTTCAATAAATCCGCAGCGTTACGCTTTATCATGGCTAATCACCACCTCAATTCCTGATTAGCCAAGTATGCAATTTCAACAGGCAAAAGAAAACCGCCTTAGCAGGGTTTTCTTCACCTATCCAACGGGCTAACCACACCATGACCACCGCGATTGAGAACGTGAGTGTAGATCATGGTGGTTTGCAGTTCTTTATGCCCTAATAATTCCTGTATGGTACGGATGTCTTGTCCACGTTCCAGCAAATGGGTAGCGAAAGAATGGCGCAGCGTGTGGGGGGACGCTGGCTTAAAAATGCCTGCATCATGAACTGCTTGGCGGACGGCTCGTTGCAGCCCTTTCTCATGAACATGGTGTCGTCGGATAACGCCTGAACGCGGGTCAATACAGCGTGATTCGGATGGAAACATATACTGCCAGCCAAACTCCCGCCCTGCATTCGGGTATTTTCTCGCCAAAGCGTGGGGTAGCCATACGTCGCCAAAACCTTCTGCCAAATCTTGTTGGTGCAGTTGTTTGACAATTTGTAGCTGTGTCTGCAACTCAGCGATCAGGCTAATGGGTAACATCGTAACTCGGTCTTTATCACCTTTGCCGCTACGCACAATGATTTCACGGCGCGAAAACTCTACATCTTTAACCCGCAAGCGCAAACATTCCATCAGGCGCATTCCTGTGCCGTAAAGTAAACGCCCGATCAGTGACCACCGCCCCGGCAAACCTGCCAGTACCCGTTTAGTTTCATCTTCCGTCAGCACCACGGGTAAGCGTTTTGGTTTTCGCGCACGGGTCACGCCTTCCATCCACGGCAGTTGTATCTCCA
>CAYQTB010000066.1:0-13826 GCA_964420315.1 uncultured Thiothrix sp.
TACGGCAATGCACAAAAGAAGGGAATAGGGGGAAGGGGCGAAAAAATTTTCGCCCCTCTCTCTGTCAGTGAATGAACTGACCGCCGTTAGCAGAGATGTTCGCGCCGGTAATGAAGCCCGCGTTGTCGGATGCTAAGAAAGAAACGATTTCGTTCACGAACTGGTGAGTGACATTGAAAACGCTGTCGAGGTTGGTTTTCATGACCGCAGCCCAATGCGCTGGGGTGATTTTCTTGAAAGTGGCGTCGCGGGTAATGCCTGCGCAGTTAACCACGATGTCAACTTGACCGAAATCAGCAAGCACGGATTCTTTCAGTTTCATGCACCCCGATTCGGTATTTACGTGAGCGGCAAAGCGCAGAAAACGATTCCACCCGCGATTGGCGAGTGGTTGACAGCGTGTAGCTAGGTTTCAGTGATGAAGACAGCGGGTAGGCTCAGGCTTGCCCCGCTGCCAATTCCTGCACAATCAGGTCGATAATATGCCGCACCGGGATAATATTTTCGGGGTTGTGCAGCAATAAATCGCGGTTGATTTCTAGGGTGAACGGGTGTTTGCCCTTGAGTTGTTCACAGGTGAAACGCCCCAGCGAGTTGATCCCTGAATACGGGTTATTGCAGCGGATCACGTCGCAAAAGTTGAAACCGACATCCAATTCGTGGAAATGGTCTTCAATAATGCTAGACATGTGTTCCAAGGTTTTCTTATTGGCGTAGCAGTTGTGATGTGGTTTGCCATGCATATCGCCGCCATTGCCAAACATAAACAGCGGGCGCAAATTGCCCCGGTCTTTGGAAACACTCGTACCAATCCCCGGCATGGTGTGGCAAAACAGCGCTTGTTTAATGTGCGGATTCGCCAGTAATTCCACCATTTTGCGTTGGTGTGGCAGCACGTAACGTTCGATAATCGTTTGCCGCACCGCTTCTGGCATTCCGCGTTCAGATTGGTAAATTTTCACGCCTTGGCTGGTATGCGTTTTAACCACGCCATCGGCACTAAAATCGTCATGGCGGCGGTTAGGGTCGGCATGAGCACGCCATAGCCGGAAGCGCAACACATGCGGCTTGCTGGGCAAATCAAGGTAGAGTGCGTCGGAAAATTCATCGGCATCTTCGCGGCGGTCGCCGGGTGTGAACTTGGGGTGCAAGTAGGGTCTGACCTCATCCGGGGTCAAGTGACCGCCATGCGGTAATTCCAATAAAACAGGGCTTTCCCCTTCGATGTATTGAAAGGGTTGATCAATTTCCATGTGTGCTGCGTCAATTATAAGTGAATCCCCGGCAGCAGCCCGCGCTGTGCCAACCTGTCACGCAGGCTGGCATGGGCATCCACGTCATTGTCGGTCACTTGTGCCAAATAAACCCGCGTCTTCTGATCATAACGAGGGTCGTGGTACAAACCAACTGGCATCAGAACTTTTTTCTCGATTTCGGGGCGGAATGCCGCCAAAAAGGTCAGTGGATTGCCGGGGTAGCAACAATAGCCCGTTTCCAGATGGGGGCGCTGGAAATGCGTGAAAAAATGGTCGCGGATAAAGTGGAACGGGGTTGAACCATTGAGGCGGAAATTGGGGTCGATGAAATACAGCTTGCTGTCGGCGGCTTTGATCACATCCAGCCCGCACACCCCAAACCAACCCAAGTTGGCGGCATTGCGGGCAATTTCCACCGCGATGGCTTCGAGTTCGGGCGAGGGATGCCAAGCTAGGTCAATAAAATTGCCTTCGTAACGCGCACTGGCGGAAATCCGCTGTTCTGAGCCGCCGATGAAACGGATCGTGCCGTCACGCTCAACGTGCAGGTTGAGGTTGTAATTGGCTAAATAGCCGCCGATGAAGTGTTCGACCTTGACCCGATGCCCGCCGAAACGTTCTTGCGCGGCTTGCACATCTGTTTCGGTCTGGCAAATCGCGACACCATCGCCACCGCCGGAAGGGGCTGCCAGCTTGATGACGAAGGGCAATTCCCAGTGTTCCCGCCAAGTTTTGCCTGCAAAGGTGGCGGCATCGTAGACCTCATAAGGAATGCAGTGCGAAGAAATGTCTGCCATACGCCCTTTGTCGTTGAGTTGCACGATCAGGGCTGGGTTTTCCAGATAGTAATGGTCGCTGGCAATCTGGTCGGCGGGGTAGGGATGTGGCACAATCAGTTTGGCTTGCGGGTGATTGCCGAGGTATTCCAGATAACTATGCCCGCCCGCGTAACGCACCACCTCGCCCATTTGCTGCCCGAAATGTTCGCGGAAAAAGCCATGCCACCACGGGTTCAAATCGCGGCTGAAATCCACCACGCCCTCCTTTACCAATGTGGTGGCTTCACCGCCGATGAGCAAGAAACGCGCTGTTTGGCAAGTCAGGTATTCGACCGAGCGGCGGTAATAGTAGTGGCACTCACCCGGCAAATCATACGCAGCGTAATAGGGGTAGCGTGGCATGTGAATGCCGTTACTGCCGGTAGCGTAAGCTTCACTAACGGTGCAGCCTGTGTAGCGTTCGAGCATAGTGGTTTACTTCAAGGGCAGCGGTAAACCTGTTAATTTAGCAGGTGATTGTTGCTGGCGTATGACAATCTGGCAGTGGATTTAGTCCCCCAAGACCGTGCCATCCCGACGCGGATCCGGCGTGCCTTGTAAGCCTTGCGATGCAATCACCACGCCGCTCAAGCCGGATGTCATGGTGCTGGTGGTGACTTCATAACCCAAGGCTTCCAGAGCGGGTTGCATGGCGGTGGCAGACGTGCCTGCCTCCAGCTCGTAACGCCCAAACAGGTTGACCCGGTGCGGCATACTGAAAGCCTGTTGGATGCCGTAACCCCCAGTTTTTTCAGGTCGAAATGGCTGAGCATTCCTAATATCTGCCCAATCGCCACCATGAAGGTGCGCAAACTGTCTGCACTATCGGCGATTTGTTCCGCCATGTGTGCCGTTACCACAAAGCCATCCGTTGCCAATTGCCGTGCCGTTGTGAACAGGTCTTGCCAAGGCAGTTTGCCGTAATGGGCGTGGGCGTGTGCCAGCAACGCTACCGTGCCGGGTGTGCCGACGGAACGCCCACCGACGACAGCATCCATAAATGCCAAGGGTTCGCCGAGTTCATCCAGAAACAGGTCGGGGGTCACGGTTTGCGGGGCGGTTTCGCGCCCATCCAGTGCCACCAATTGCTGCTTGTCGGCATCCCATAACACCATGAGTGCGCCGCCACCCAAACCGGAGGCTTGTGGTTCGACCAAACCCAGTACTAATTGCACTGCGATTGCCGCATCTACCGCCGAACCGCCTGCTTTGAGGATGGCGTAACCGGCTTGAGTCGCGTCGGGGTGCGCGGTTGCCACCATGAACTGCTTGGCATTCACCAGCGTTTGCGGCTTGAGCGTGTGGGTGGTTTGCGGGGCAACGGTATCTGAGGCTTGCCGCGCTACCAGTGAGGTGGGGAGGCACAGGGCGGTGATGCATAGCCAAGCGGCAAGTGCTGACCGTGAGGGGATGACGGGACGAATAGGTTTAGATTGCTGCATGGGTTTTGAGGTGTGGTTTGCAAGGCAGTAAAAACAATGGCAAGAACTTTAACACATTATGGCTAACCTTACTTTTTTGTAACTTTACCTCGTTCATGCTTTGCCTAAAATTACTACCGCAATCCTAAAAACATTACTTATACAAGGGTAAACAATGATTCAGGTCAATCACTTAAGTCGCTATTACGGTGACTTCAAAGCTGTTGATGATGTCTCATTCGGCATTCAACAGGGCGAAGTCATCGGTCTGCTTGGGCACAACGGGGCAGGCAAAACCACCATTATGAAAATGCTCACGGGTTTTCTTGAGCCTACCGCTGGCAGTATCGCGGTCGATGGTTTAAGCATCGGCAAAGATACCCAAGCTATCCAGCAACGCATCGGCTATTTGCCGGAAAACTGCCCGGTCTGGCCGGAAATGACTGTGCTGGATTACCTGCGTTACCAAGCGGATTTGCACGGGATTCCAGCCAATGCGCAACGTCAAGCCGTCATCAGTGCGGTCCGCCGAACTGCCTTGCAAGCAAAAGCCAGTGCAATGATTGCGACCTTATCCCGTGGTTATCGCCAGCGGGTCGGGGTGGCACAAGCGATTTTGCACAATCCTGCCATCATCATTCTGGATGAGCCAACCAACGGCTTAGACCCAACACAAATCCATCAAATGCGCGAATTGATCCGCGAGTTGGCAAGCCATGCCACGGTGATTCTCTCCACCCACATCTTGCAAGAAGTGCAGGCGGTGTGCGAACGGGTACTCATTATGCGTTCCGGCAAACTGGTGGTGGATGCACGGCTGGATGAATTGCAACAAACCCGCCACCTGCTACTGACGCTCAATTCTGCCCAAGCAGCCACTTACCTTGGCAAGCTGGAAGGGGTCAGTCATGTGGAAACGACCCCAGCAGGGCAAGGGCAATACCAATACACGCTGCAAGCCAGCCCAGAACTTGCCCCGCAAGTCGCTGCCGCTGTCCATGCGGCGGGGGATCAGTTACACAGCCTGCATACACAAACCCGCACACTGGAAACCGTGTTTGCCGAAGCCAATAACCGGGAGGCAGCGTAATGGACAAGTTCATGGCTATCTTCCGTAAGGAATTCAAGATTTTCTTTGCCTCGCCTGCCGCTTGGCTGTTTTTGGGCACGTTCCTTGCCGTTAATCTGTTTATCTTTTTCTGGGCGGAAGCGTTTTTTGCCCGCAACCTTGCCGACCTCAAACCCTTGTTTACTTGGATGCCGGTGTTGCTGATCTTTTTGGTGGCAGCCCTGACTATGCGCAGTTGGTCGGAAGAACGTCGCGCCGGAACCTTGGAGTTGTTGCTGACCAGCCCGGTTAGTCCGCTGCAATTGGTGTTGGGTAAGTTTGTGGCAAGTCTAGCATTAGTGGCGTTGGCGTTACTGCTGACCGTGCCATTACCTATTACCGTGTCCTTGTTAGGGGATGTGGACTGGGGGCCAGTGGTCGGCGGCTACCTTGCCAGCCTGTTTCTGGCAGCAGCGTACATTGCTATTGGTTTGTTCCTGAGCGCACGTACCGATAACCCGATTGTGGCGTTGATTCTCACCGTGGTGGTTGGGGGTATCTTTTACCTGTTAGGGGCAAGTGTGCTGACTTCCCTGTTTGGGCAGGGCATCAGCGGTGTGCTGAGCCTGTTGGGTACGGGGTCACGTTTTGAGGCGATTACCCGTGGGGTGCTGGATATTCGTGATTTGTATTACTACGTGTCACTGGTGGGGGTGTTCCTCGCCTTGAATGTGTTGACGTTGGAACGCTTGCGCTGGGCAGGCAATCCGCGTAATGCCAAGCACGTGCAGTGGTATGCCATTGTCGGGTTGGCGATTGCCAACGTGTTGGTGGCGAATGTCTGGTTACAGAGTGTCGGTTCTGCGCGGTTGGATTTGACCGCAGGCAAGCTGTATTCCTTGTCATCGGCTACCCGCCAGTACATGGGTTCACTGCAAGAACCGTTGCTGATCCGTGGGTATTTCTCGGATAAAACTCACCCCTTGCTCGAACCGCTCGTGCCGCAAATCAAGGATTTGCTGAAGGAATACCAAGTCGCTGGTGGCAGCAAGGTACAGGTGGAATTCGTCAATCCGCATCAGGATCAGGCACTGGAAGCCGAAGCAGCGGAAAAGTACGGTATCCGCCCCGTGCCGTTCCGCATGGCAAGTCGTCATCAGGCGGGTGTGGTCAATTCCTACTTCAATCTGGTGGTGGCTTACGGCGACCAGTACCAAACACTGGGCTACGAAGACCTGATTGAGGTGAAGGCAGAAAGTGAGGAAAACATTGATGTACGCCTGAAAAACCCCGAATATGCCATTACACGCACCGTCCGCAAACTGGCGAATGCGTATCAGGCGGGTGGCAATGCTTTTGCCGCATTGGATAGGCCGGTGACGTTCCACGGCTATGTTTCTGCCAGCGACAAACTGCCCAAAGCCCTTGCCGATTTGCGCAAGGAACTGGAAGCCACACTCGATGAACTCAAGCAAACCGCAGGCGGCAAACTCAACGTCAGCTTTGCCGACCCCGATGCTGACGGCGGTGCATTGGGGAAAAAGCTGCAACAGGACTTCGGTTACAGCCCGCAGATTGCCAGCCTGTTCGACCCCAAACCGTTCTGGTTCTACATGCAACTGGACAGCAATGGCACCGCAGTGAATATTCCGCTGCCCGCCGAACTGGATAAAAACAGCCTCAAACAAGCAATTACCGCAGGCTTGCAACGCCTTGCCCCCGGTTTCCTCAAAACTGTGGCACTGGTGACACCACCCGATACGGGCGGCGGCGGGATGTTCATGCCAGCGGCGGGCAAGCGTTATGAGGAATTACGCAAAACGCTGGGGGAAAATGTGCGGCTGGTGGATACCGACCTGAAAAACGGCGCAGTTCCGGCTGAAGCCGATGTGCTGCTGCTGCTGGCCCCGGAAAACCTTGACGACAAGCAACGCTTTGCCATTGATCAGTTCCTGATGAAAGGCGGTACGGTCGTACTGGCAACCGGCGCGTTCGACGTGGACATCGGGCAATCCCTCGCCGCACGTGAACATACTTCCGGCCTAGAAGACTGGCTCAAACACCACGGTTTTACCCTTGCCAAAAGCATGGTGCTAGACCCGCAAAATGCTGCCTTACCCGTTCCCGTACCGCGCCAGATTGGCCCGATCACAGTGGAAGAAATCCGCATGATGCCTTACCCGCATTTCCCGGATGTGCGTAAAGCCGGGTTGAATGCTGACTCCCCAGTCACAGCAGCATTGGGGCAACTGACCCTGAACTGGGCATCGCCGCTGGAAGTCAACAAGGATGCCAATGCGCAACGCAAGGTCACGGAGTTGCTGCATTCTTCCGCGCAAAGCTGGACTTCGGCGGAAACCAACGTCATCCCGGACTATGGGCGTTACCCGCAAACCGGTTTCAAGCCGGAACAGGAACGGGCAGCACAACTGTTGGCTGTGGCGGTGGAAGGCAGGTTTGATTCCTTCTTCAAAGGCAAGCAGTCGCCCTTGTTGGCAAAACCGGAAGACAAACCTGCTGATGCTGCGGGGGATGCGGCTAACTCCACCTCACCCGCTGAGCAACCGCAAGCCAACGCGGAAGACAAGCCCGCCGACAAAACCGTGGTCAGCGGTGTGATTGAGCGTTCACCGGAATCTGCCCGTTTGATTGTCCTCAGCAGCAATGCCTTTGCCAGCGATGCGGTATTGGGGCTGGCATCCCAAGGGCGTGGCACGTTGTATTCCGCACCCTTGGAGTTTGTGCAAAACGTGTTGGACTGGACGCTGGAGGATGAAGGTTTGCTCAACATCCGCAGCCGTGCGCATTTCGCCCGTACCTTGGAACCCTTGGAGCACAGCCAACAAGTGTTCTGGGAATACCTCAACTACGCACTGGCGGCACTGGGGTTATTCCTGATTGGATTGTGGCGTTGGTGGTTACGCCGCCGCGCCCAACAACGTGACCAACAATGGCTGAAGGAGGTATAACAGATGGTACGGAGTAAATGGGTAATGATCCTTGCAGGCGCATTGCTGTTGCAAGTGTTGTTGGTGGCAGTATCCGGTTGGCAAACCAATTCCTTGGCGGCACATCCTGCCAACGAAGCCTTGCTGAACTTTGAAACTGCGCAAATCGACCATATTGTGGTGAAAGATGCCGAAGGCAATAGCGCGGAATTGCGCAAAGCCGCCGATCAGTGGCAATTACCGACACTGGAAAATGCGCAAGCGGATGCCGCTAAAATCACCGCTGTGCTGGACAAGTTGCACGGTTTAAAGCGCGGTTTGCCAGTCGCCACCAGCGGGGCAGATTTCAAACGCTTCAAGGTGGAAGACAGCGGTTTTGAACGTCAGGTGCAACTGCTGCAAGGTGATACGGTGAAAGCCACGCTGTTGCTGGGCAATGGAGCGGGGGTTGGTCGCAGTTATGCCCGCTTGCCTGATGACAAAGTGGTCTACAGTACCAGTATCGGCACGTATGAATTGCCGGGCAAGGCAGAAAGCTGGAAAAAGCCTGAGCCACCGCCACCACCGGCTACCCCACCCGCAGGTGCTGCCCCGCAATAATATTGTTCAACTGCCCCTGCCGCCATTGGCAGGGGCGCACATCAAGGAGCAGACGATAATGAAACCGTTAGCTTTGTGTTTGAGTGTCTTGGCTGGGTTTTGCCTGCCAGTCTGGGCAGACACTGACCCTTTCCAGAACTGGCAAACGCCACCGCCATCCTCGCCACTAAACCCAACCCCACCGCTGATCCAGCAACAATCGCAATCAGTACAGGTGCAATCCCTCGTGGATGGGCGTTGGCGGGCGCAATTGCGTTATCAGGATCAAGCCAACGACACCCGCGATTACACCTTTGAGGGGACACCAGACGAAATCCGTAGCCAATTGCAGCAATCCGGCTTACCGCAGGACAAACAGCAAGCGGTGTTGCAAGCGATGACCATGCAGCCGGAAGCAATGTTTGCGGATATGTTTGGGCAGGGTTTTCCGTTTAGTGGCTCACTATTTGGCGGCAAAGACCCGTTTGACCACCCGTTTTTTAAACAGAATCCGTTCGATGACCCGTTTTTCAGGCAAGACCCGTTTGCCAATGGGTTGTTGCAACGGTTTTTTGCTGAGCCACCGCGCGGGGCAGTGCCAGCGCCGGTGCAACCGCAGCCACCGAAACCCACACAACCCGAAAATCGGGTGTGGTTGTAACCAGGCATTAACTTTCGGTTGACAATCTCGGCAAAACATCTGAGTGTGCTTCATCTGTGCCATTTGGGATGAAGCACTATGCAAAACCTACCTTTCAGTAATGCCAACGTGCCGTTGGCAGATTTACCCGATGTTGAACAGTTCGACTGGCAAGCACTCTCGCCGCGTTATATGCCGATTAATTTTGTGCTGAACGTGGTGGTGACGCTGGTGTTGGGGGTGGTGTGGTGGGTGAGTCACTACACGCCATTAGCTGCTATCACCGCCGACTACCAACCTTGGGCAGGCTGGGTGATGGCTGGGCTGCTTGCGTTGAGTGTGCTGTACAGTGTGTATGGCATTTTCGCCGATCAGCGCGTGGCGTATGCCTTGCGCGAACATGATGTCGGGTTTCGTTGGGGTTTATTGTTTCGGCATACGGTGATTCAGCCGTTGACCCGGATTCAACACATTGAACTGAAACGCGGCCCAATTGAACGCAGTGCTGGGTTGGCAACGTTGCAGGTGTTTAGTGCCGGTAGCGGTACGTATACGTTTGCAATCCCCGGTTTGCCTGTGGAACGGGCGCAAAGCCTGCGGCAGTTTATTTTGCAGCATCAGGATTTACGGCATGGCGAATAAGGCACTGCAAACACTGGAAAACTGGCAGTATTTATCGCCGATTGCCTTGCTGTATTTCAGTTTGCAAAGTTTACAGGCGGTGTTTGGCAGTGTGTTTTATGTGATTCCGCTGGCGATTTTTGCTTATCGGGGCTTGCACGATGCGCCACTGCTGACGTTGGGTGCGCTGCTGCTGGGCTTGGGTTTGTTCGCGGGTATTGCGGTGTTGCGCTATTATTTTTACCAGTTTCGGGTGAGTGGCAACACGGTGGATATTCAGGCGGGGGTTATTCAAAAAACCCAGCTCAATCTGCCATTCGAGCGCATTCAGAATGTGAAATTGGAACAGCCTTGGTATTACCGCTTCACCGATCATGTGATGGTGCAGTTGGATACTGCTGGTTCGAGTCGTGACGAGGCGCACTTGGTGGCGTTATCGCGTTCACAGGCGGAAGCGTTGCAATACGCCATTTATGCCGCGCATTCAAGCACACCGCTTACCCAAGAGACCGCCACTACGCTTGCCAGCGGTATTGAGGAAGTGACGGATACCATCCCCAACGAACGCTTGCTGAATCGGCGCAGTATCGGCGATTTGTTGATTTATGGGATGAGCAATAATCGGGTGTGGGTGTTTTTGGCAGCAACCACACCGTTTTGGAATACCGCGTTGGAGCGGATTGGTGAACGGCTGGAAACGTCTGGCATTGATCTGGCGCAGTATGTTGACCCGACGCAGCAGTCACTGGGGTGGTTGATGGTGCTGATGGTGGGCATCGCTTTGTTGGTGGTGATGTTCATGGCGTTGTTATCGGTGGCGGGTGCGATATTGAGCTGGTTTGATTACAGCTTGGTGCAGCATGGTGAGCGTTATATCCAGCGTTGTGGTTTGTTTACTCGCCACGAAGTCAGTATGAAACTGTCACGCCTGCAATGGGTGCAGTTGCAGCAACGTTGGTTGGAACGGGTGTTTGGGCGTTGCAATGTGCGCTTCGAGCAAATTCAAGCCCCACAAGCCGGTTTAGTCGAAGCAGGGCGGATTATGGTTCCTGCTGTTACGCCGCAGGATGCGCACGCGTTATTGGCGGAGGCGTTGCCATTACAGCGTTTAGCCGAGGTGGAGTTTGCACCGATTAACTGGCGGTTTTTAATCCGACCGTTTTTGTTCTGTCTTGTGTTGATCGGGGGGTCGCAATGGCTGTTGCGCCCCGATTCGCCGTTATTGGCGACGGTTGCGTTACTGCTTGGGGTTTGGATCGGCTTGCTGAGCGTGTTACGTTGGCGACGTTGGGGGTATGCCTTGGATAGCCAGTTTTTGTACATCCGCAATGGGCTGATTGGGGTGAATTATTACTGCCTGCCGATTTTTAAGGTGCAGCAGGTGAGCTATGCGCAAAGCTGGTGGTTGCAGCGCCACAACTTATGCCATGTACGGCTGGTGTTTGCATCGGGTGTTCAGGGCGTGCCGTTTATCCCCTGGGTGGCGGGTAAGCGTATCGTGAATGATAGCTTGTATCAGGCGGAAAGTAGCGGGCGGAGTTGGATGTAATACTTATGCTGAAATTTAGCGTCGAAACGCGTTGACAATATTGGCGAGGGTCGTTACGGTCTCAAGCCTCATGGCTACATAGCTCAGTTGGTTAGAGCACATCATTCATGATGATGGAGTTCCCAGCTCCAATCTAAGTGCAGCCACTAAAACACTGCATCAGGTTGGATTGATCCGCACAAGGAGGCTCTTACTGGTTGCAATCGGTAAGGGCTTTTTCATTGAAGTCTGCAAAAACCACGGAATAAACATTATGGATGATGCAGAATTGCTGCGTTACAACCGTCAGATTATGTTGCCGCAGATTGATATAACCGGGCAAGAAAAGCTCAATGCGGCACGTGTCCTAGTCATTGGGATGGGCGGCTTGGGTTCGCCTGTGGCGATGTACCTTGCCACGAGCGGGGTGGGAACGCTGGTCTTGTGTGACCCGGATGTGGTCGACTTGACCAATTTGCAGCGCCAGATTATTCACGATACGCCGAAAATCGGGCAGCTTAAAGTGGACTCGGCAGCAGAAACCTTGCGCCGCCTTAACCCAGCAATCGCCCTGGAAACCTTGCCACGCCAATTGGATGAGGCTGAATTACTGAGCCAGATGCAGCAAGCGGATGTGGTGGTGGATTGCACCGATAACCTCGATTCGCGTCTGCTGATTAATCGGGTCGCCGTCACAGCCCGCAAGCCGTTGGTATCGGCAGCCGCGATTCGTTGGGAGGGGCAGATCAGCGTGTTCCAGCCGTATCGTGGGGAAAACCCTTGCTACCATTGTTTTTACGGCAAGGTAGGTGGCATTGCGCAAACGTGCAGTGAAAACGGTGTCGTCGGGCCATTGCTGGGGATTTTGGGCAGTATGCAGGCGTTGGAAGTGGTGAAATTAGTGGTTGGAACGGGTGAAACCCTGACCGGAAAAGTCCTGCTGTTTGATGGACAGGCGCTGGAGTGGATGCGCTTTACCTTGCCGCGTGATCCGGCCTGCCCGGTGTGTGGTGCAGTCGAGCGTGAGTAGTTTAGCTGCCATCGGTGGCTAAATCCGCTCGACCATTAGAGCTGGCGAGTACGCCATTGTAGGATAAACTCGGCAATGCTCTCCGGCTGATTGAGATTCAGCTTGGTGATGTGTGCTGGAACGTCCAGCGTCATATCATCGGTTGCCAGCGCAATCACCGTGTTGTCGTTCGGGTACAGCAACGGTTTGCCGACACTGGGGCGATACACTTCGATTTTGGGAATAGCGGTGTGCTTGAAACCTTCCACTAACACCAGATCGGCGCAATCGCGGTTGATGAAACGCAACACATCTACCAGTTCCGGTTCGCGTTGGGTTTTGCATTCCTGCATGATTGCTATACGTTTGCGTGATGCCAGCAATACTTGGTCAGCACCGGCTTCACGGAAGCGGTAAGTGTCTTTGCCGGGCGAATCCAATTCGATTTGATGATGCCCGTGTTTGATCACGGTCAGGTTAAGACCGGCGGTTTTCAGGCGTGGAATCACTTCGGTCAGCAAGGTGGTTTTGCCTGAGCCGCTCCAAGCGCATACGCCGATCACGGGAGGATTAGCAGTGACGGGGATTACAGGAGTAATTTGTTGTTCCAGCTCTGCCTGCTGTTGCGGTGTGTTGATATTGCGGAACATGCGACGGCAATCGGAAAAATCGACACTTGCCATGCGGTGTTGCGCGTACCATAAGTCAATCTTACGGTCGCCCTTGGCAAGGAATGCTTGCAGGCTGGGCAATAAACTCACGGGAATTAGTGCATGGACGGGTTGCAGGCGTTCGCCATCGTGTGCCACGGCGATTTCCGCTTGCTCAGCTTGCAAGGCTGTTAGTAAACGGGCGGCGGTATCCGTTGCTAATTCCGGCGCATCACAGGGAATGGTGAGGATGTAATCCGTTTGTGCTGCCTGCATCGCCGCGGCAAACCCCGCCAACGGTCCTTGATAGTCGCTCAATTCATCACTGATCACCGGGTGTTGGTATTGCTGGTAACGTGCCTGATTGCGGTTGGCATTGATCAGGATAGCATCGACTTGTGGCTGCAAAGCTTCTAACAGATACGCCACCAAGGGGCGACCGTGCCATTCGAGCAAGCCCTTGTCCTGCCCCCCCATGCGGCTGCCTCTGCCTCCTGCCAGAATAACGCCGGTAATCCGGGGAGTGCTATGCGCTTGCGTCATGATAAATCTGCTCCTGAGTGGTGGTGAGTATTTGGTGTTAACGGCACAATCGTAGCCAAGCGTAACGTTGTCATGATTTAGCCTCCAACGCCAGCAAATACTCCTTCGCCGCCAATCCGCCCGCGTACCCTGCAAGTTTCCCCGATTTCGCAATCACCCGATGGCAAGGCACGATAATGCTGACAGGGTTTAAGCCGTTGGTATGCCCAATCGCCCGCACCGCTTGCGGTTGCCCGATCATTTGCGCTTGTTTGGAGTAGCTTAGGGTTTTGCCGTAGGGAATCTCACGCAGGGCTTGCCAAGTGCGCAGTTGAAAATCAGTGCCGTGCAGTTCCAGCGGTAGGGTGAAGCAGTGGCGTGTTCCGGCAAAATAGGCCTGTAATTGACTGATGGCGGCTTGGGTTAGGGCATTACTTTGGGCTTTGACGTTACCCAATGTGGCGCGGATGCGTTGCCAATTGCTGTCGAAAGCCACGGCACACAGCGCATAGTGGCTTGCCGCGATATATAAGGTTCCTACTGGTGATTCCCACGTTTCAACATCGGTATGCATGGGCTACCCCTCCTGTGGTATTTACGCTCGCGTCATCGTGCTGGAATGATTGTAGGTGGATGCCACCACGACTGCACCAATCCAGATCCAACTAAGCCGAAAAAGCACAACATAAGTGCATTCTAATGAATACTAGGGTGGGGGCGTAACACGATACTCTATACGCATCAACTTTAGATCAAGAAAGCGGTCTCCTCTTCAGGTAAGCTATT
>CAYQTB010000067.1:0-1907 GCA_964420315.1 uncultured Thiothrix sp.
TCATGGTTATTTCTGGCATGTCAGGTGGGTCAATAATCGGTTTGTGCGAGTCGATAGCATCGAGTAATGGATCAGTTATTATGGTTGGTATTGGTTCGTTATGCATGGTGGTGATCTCCAGTGTGTCCTCTGTTTCTGGCACTTCTAGGTCAAGAATGGGTTTGTGCGGATCGATAGCAGCCAGCAGCGGGTCGATTTCTGGCAAAGGGGGCAGCAGCTCGTTATGCAGCATCGGTACCCCCACGGTGATTTCATGGGGCATTTCAGGTGGTTGTGGTGGTTTCGGTGTTACTTCCGGCACAGTCAGGATGGGGCTTGCGGTTACTTTGGGCACATAAACATCATCGGTGTATGGTTTTGAGGTGTGTATGTTGACGTCACGGATGCGGTATTTGCCCGCTGGAACAGGGGTAATGCCAAGCGGAACCACTTTTTTTCTAGGGCGGCAACAAATGCCCATTTGACGTAATAAGCGGCAGAGTAAGATGCCGATAACAAAGCTGAATAACAGCAGTGAGATAATTTCCCCTGTTGCCATGCCGAATGTATAAGGGGTCTGAGCGGTATTCATGATTGTCATTCCTTATTCAATGCATGAGAAGTGTTGGCTAAACTAGCATCCCGCTAGGAAAAACCGGCAATTTGCCGGTTTTTGAAGGGCTGGATTTAGACGCTTCCGCTGATTAGCAGGTTTTGGTATTCCTTAAGACGTTCCCATTCACCTTTATTCGCTAATTCTGCTTGGTAAGGCCAGCTTTTCGGATCGTGCATCTTGAATTGATTACCCGCAGCTTCCAGTATCGGTTTGATTTCGTCGGGGGTCATGGAGGCGAGTTGTGCGAAATTACGTACTCCCGCCGCATTGAGCACTTGCTCCAGTTTGGGACCTATGCCTTCCAGTTTTTTCAGGTCGTCTTTGTGACCTTGCCCGGTGCTGGTAACGCTGGGGGGGATACTGCTGACGCGGGCAGTACCTACATCGCTGACATCATGGTGAGAGGATGGGGATGGTGTGCTTGGCACGCTAGGTTCAGGAGTGCGTAATAAGCTGTGAATGTCAGCCGTGTAGCCGCCACCTTTCAGATCCTTGCCCGGAAACTCGCGAGGGGGGCGACGACCTTCCGGTGTAGTGCTGTTGGTACGGTTCAATGAAAGACCTGTGGTGCTGACTGGGGGTGTAGTACAGCAAATGCCTAATTTACGCAATAGCCAGCACAGTAGCATACCCAGCAAGAATGCGCCCAGTAGCAATAAGACGATTTCCAGACTGGCAGTGCCAAAGGTGTAGTCGGGACTTGTTTGCTTCATGAATTACTCCTCATGACCTGAGCGGTTGCGGAAATAACAGAACAGGAAGCCCAACAGGAATGCACCAGCGAGCATGAGGATGACATCCAGACTGGCGCTGGTCATGTCGTAACGGTTTGTAATGTCTTTAAACATGGTGACAACTCCAGTCATTTATTTTACGGGGGTGATTTCAACACGGCGGTTTTTCTTGCGACCTTCTTCCGTATTGTTATCAGCAATCGGTTTATCTGCACCTTCAGAGGCGGCTGATACCCGGTCTTTGGGAGCACCGAGGTCAATCAATGTTTTCTGGAGCATTTCGGCTCGCTTCAAACCGAGGGCTTTATTTTTTGCTGGATCGCCTTTGTTATCGGTATGACCGACAATGGCGACTTTAGCATTGTCATTGTCTTTCAGGAATTGCGCGATTTTTTCAAAATAGGCTTTGGTACTCGCGGCTAACTGTGGGTTGGCAGAGCCAGTTGGGAAGGTGAGGGTAGCAGGACCAATGTCACCATTTTGATGGGTACTAGTGGCTTCCATGGTGACTTTATCAGCATCAGCTTTGGCATCAGCAGCGGCTTTATCGGCGTCGGCTTTGTCATTCTTAGCGGCAT
>CAYQTB010000067.1:2007-13502 GCA_964420315.1 uncultured Thiothrix sp.
GCTTTGGCATCAGCAGCGGCTTTATCGGCGTCGGCTTTGTCATTCTTAGCGGCATCAGACACCGAGCTAGACAGCGCCGCAGCACCTGTTGCCGCTGTGCCCGCTGCAATTTGTGCTGAGCTTGTATCAGCACCACAGAAGCCTTTCACTTTGCAGGTATACCACCACCAGCTACCCACCCCCCAGATACCGGCTAACAGTAGCACAATTAATGATTTTGCTTTCATGCAGGTGAAACTCCTTTTCTGGAACAGTTCTGAATAACATTACGGGACACACTTTTTATAGTATGCAACACCGTGAATTACAACAGGGTTATTGTCCGCATGAAAATAGCATGAACGGTGAAAATTTGCTGACTCTAGCATTGCTCCCACGGTAAACCGTGAAAACGCCAGCCACCTAACGTACCCCGGTGATGGTTGGTATCACGTTCACCCTCAAAACCTTCGTCGATGTGCATGACGTGCTGGAAACCCGCTTCTAGCAAGGCACTGGGGTAGCCCATCGCCTGCTCCGAAAAATAGCTTGATTTTACGGATAATTGATTTGCCAGACAGCTTCTAAAGGCTGATCTAACACCTGCAAAGTGCGACGGCAAGCCCAGCGCAGGCGTACCAGTCGTTCAGCTTGTTGTTGTTCAGTGATGGACGACTCGCAGCTTGGCAATCAGTTCGGCGTATTCGTCCGGGAAGGGTATGGTGTCTAGCAACATATCCCAGATGATTGGGTCTTGCATTGCCAATAATTCGTCTAAGCGTTGCCGCTCAGTGGGGTTGGCGCTGGGGTAATGGCGTTCCAGGTAGTGTTGGAAAATGACATCCAACTCCTTTAAACCGCGCCGACAGCGCATTTTCAAGCGGGAAAGTTCACTCATGGTGCTGTGTGTCCTGTTACGCCGTTCACCCTTTGTGGGAGAAAGGTCGGGGATGGGGGGGGGCGGTCTACCGCCGTTCGATCATCTTTTTCTTCAGTTCAGCAATGGATTTCGCCGGGTTCAAACCCTTAGGGCAAGTGTTGGTACAGTTCATGATCGTGTGGCAACGGTACAAACGGAATGGGTCTTCCAGATTGTCCAGACGTTCACCCGTGGCTTCATCGCGGCTATCCACCACCCAACGGTTGGCTTGCAAGAGAATGGCAGGCCCCAAATAACGGTCGCTGTTCCACCAGTAGCTAGGGCAAGAGGTTGAGCAGCACGCGCACAGAATGCACTCGTAGTGGTTGTCCAGCTTCTTGCGGTCTTCTGGGGATTGCAGGCGTTCGCGATCCGGTGGTGCTGGGGTTTGGGTCTGCATCCACGGTTTGATCGAGGCGTATTGCGCGTAGAAATGCGTCAAATCCGGGATCAAGTCTTTGATCACTTCCATGTGTGGCAAGGGGCTGATTTGCACATCGCCTTCGCAAGCATCAATGGCTTTGATACACGCCAGCGTATTTGTGCCGTCGATGTTCATCGAACACGACCCGCAAATTCCTTCACGGCAAGAGCGGCGGAAGGTCAAGGTCGGGTCAATTTCGTTCTTGATCTTTAGCAAGGCATCCAACACCATCGGTCCGCATTGATCGAGGTCGATTTGGTAAGTGTCCCAACGTGGGTTTTCGCCGCTATCTGGGTCGTAACGGTAAATGCGAAAGTTTTTCACGCGGGTTGCACCGGCAGGAGCCGCCCAAGTTTTGCCACTCTTGATAACCGAGTTGGCAGGTAAAGTAAATTCAGCCATGACAATGCTCCCTGTCAGTAAACCCGTTTCTTCGGTGCGATGTATTCAATTTCATCCGTCAACGTGTAGGTATGGACGGGGCGGTAGTCGATGGATACCTTGCCAGCCTCATCGACCCAAGCGATGGAGTGTTTCATCCACTGCTCATCGTTGCGATCCGGGAAGTCTTCGCGGGCATGAGCGCCCCGGCTTTCTTCGCGGTTTAAGGCGCATTGAATCGAGGTTTGGGCGCAATCCAGCAGGTTGGCTAGCTCGAAGGTTTCCATCAGGTCAGAGTTCCACACCAAACTGCGGTCTTTGACGGCGACATCTTGGAGGCTGGCGTAAACCTCCTGCATTTTGTCGATACCTTCTTGCAAGGTTTCCGCCGTGCGGAAAACCGCCGCGTGTTTTTGCATGGTGTGTTGCATGGCTTCGCGGATTTGCGCGGTGGACTGGCTACCATCGGCGTTATGGATACGTTTGAAACGCTCCAACACTTTTGCCAAACCTGCCTCAGGAAGTGCCGGTTGGGTAGCGCCAGGGGTAACGGTTTCAGCACAACGGTTGGCGGCGGCGCGTCCGAATACCACGATGTCCAACAAAGAGTTGGAGCCGAGGCGGTTGGCACCATGCACTGACACACAAGCGCACTCGCCAATCGCCATCAAGCCGGGAACCACGCTATCGGGTTCGCCGTCTTTCAGCGTGACCACTTCGCCGTGGTAGTTGGTGGGGATGCCGCCCATGTTGTAATGCACGGTAGGCAATACCGGAATCGGTTGCTTAGTCACATCTACACCCGCGAAGATACGCGCACTTTCGGCGATCCCCGGTAGACGTTCGCGAATTACTTCAGGGCCTAAATGTTCCAGATGCAAGTAAATGTGGTCTTTTTTAGGGCCGACACCGCGTCCTTCATTGATTTCAATGGTCATGGAACGGCTGACCACATCGCGTGAGGCAAGGTCTTTAGCGTTCGGTGCATAACGTTCCATGAAACGCTCACCCTTGGCGTTGGTGAGGTAGCCGCCTTCGCCGCGTACCCCTTCGGTGATCAAACAGCCTGCACCGTAAATACCGGTAGGGTGGAACTGGGTAAATTCCATGTCCTGCAAGGGCAAGCCAGCCCGTGTCACCATGCCGTTACCATCACCTGTGCAGGTATGCGCTGAGGTGGCTGAGAAATACGCCCGCCCGTAACCGCCCGTTGCCAACACGACTTTTTGTGCACGGAACACACGCAAAATACCGTTGGCTAAATCCCATGCCAGCACCCCACGGCACACGCCTTCCTCGTCCATAATCAGGTCAGTCGCGAAATGTTCAATGAAAAATACCGCATCGTGACGCAAGGATTGCTGATACAGCGTGTGCAAAATCGCGTGACCGGTGCGGTCAGCCGCTGCACAAGTACGGTGTGCAATGCCTTTACCAAATTCGGTGGTCATCCCACCGAACGGACGCTGATAAATACGACCTTCTTCCGTGCGCGAAAACGGTACACCTTGGTGTTCCAGTTCGATGACCGCAGGAATCGCTTCGCGGCACATGTATTCAATCGCGTCTTGGTCGCCCAGCCAGTCGGAGCCTTTCACGGTGTCGTACATGTGCCATTGCCATTTATCTGGCCCCATATTGCCAAGCGCAGCGGACATCCCACCTTGCGCTGCCACGGTATGGCTACGGGTCGGGAATACTTTGGTAATACACGCTGTGGATAAGCCTTTTACCGCCATCCCGAAAGTGGCACGCAAACCCGCACCGCCCGCGCCCACGACCACGACATCGTAGGTATGATGTTCAATTTTGTATTCAGTCATTGGGTAATCAACCTCTGTATCATTAGCCCGTGAAAGCGACCCGTAAAATACTCAAAATGCTGCTAGTTCCCAGCAACACCAGCACCAGTTTCATGCCAATCAGGGCAGCAATCTTGACGCCTTCATGGTGGATATAATCTTCGATAATCACGGTTAACCCCTGCATGGCGTGCAGGAAGGCGGTGAAAACGAACAGCGTCAGCAGGGTAGTGGTAAACGGCTGTGCGAACCATGCCGTTACTGTGGCATAGTCTTCGCCGCTGTGTGCCGCGACCGCGAATACTAGCCACAAGGTGAGGGGAATCAGTGCCACTGCCGTGATGCGCTGCATCCACCAGTGCTTTACCCCATCGCTGGTAGTCCCCAGACCGCTGGCACGTTTGAAAGGTGTCAATAAACTCATGTGTCGCAATTCCTCGCCAGGGTTTAAGCAATCAGCCAAAGCAGAACAGTCAACGCCAACGATGCGCCCACCACTATTTTGCCACTCAGGTAAACGGTTGGCAGATCGAAACCATGACCACTGTCCCACACCAAATGGCGTATACCGTTAGATAAGTGATAAAACAGTGCCCAAGACCAACCAAACAACACCAGCTTGCCGAACCATGAGCCAAGGATCGCGTTGGCATTCGCAAAAGATTCTGCACCACCGGCAATGGCTGCCAGCCAATACGTCACCAGCAAGGTGCCGAGAGCCAATACTACCCCTGTGCCTCGGTGCATGATTGATAGCACCGACGTGAGTTGCGGCTTATACACCTGCAAGTGGGGTGAAAGCGGTCGTTTGTTCGCGGTCTTCATAGCGTATCCCCGTTAATAAAAAGCTAGAAAGCGTGTGCGCGGTTAAGCGTCTGACGATGGCATCTGTTCCAACAGCTTGCAGGCATAATCCCGCGACGCTCGGATATGGTGGCGCATCAGCGTTTCCGCCATTTCCCCATCGCGTCGCTCAATGGCTGACACGATCAGGTTGTGTTCCTGAAAGGCTTGTTCGCTGCGGCTAAACCCGGACTTGAGGCGGAAACGGTAGAACCGTACCAAGTCATACAAGTCCTGACATAACATGCGAATCAGGCGTTTGTTCTTGCTGCCCTGAATAATCGAAAAGTGAAAATCCAAGTCAACGTCATGTTGTGAATAACGTTGGTGTTGCGTAATTTCGCCTTGGTGATGTTCCAATACCTTACGCAGATGTACCAATTCCTCCGCCGTCATGTGTTCAGCGGCAAGCCGTGCTGCCATACCTTCAGTGGCTTCGCGGATTTGGTAAATTTCCAACAATTGCTCTGTGGAAAAGTCAATGATGCGCGCACCAATATTGGGCTTGCGCGTCACCAAATTGCAGTTTTCCAGTTTACCAATGGCTTCGCGTAGCGAACCTCTGCTGACGCCATAGGCTGCTGCTAGTTCTGGCTCACTAATTTTTTTTCCAGCGGGGATCTCGCCCACCAAAATGGCACGCCGCAAATCAAGAAATAACTTGTCTGCAATCGTTACCGGATCCTGCAATTGGCAGGCAGTCAGAAAGACCATGGTGTCACCTCATTTTTGTCGACATATTGTCCGTTGTGTTGACAATAATACCGATAAATAGCGTTTTTTCAAGAAAAACATCCTGACATTGTTGACACTTTAAGGTTATAATGTCGACACTATAATCAATAAATGACAGTGTTTACCTTGAATATATGGGTAGCAGCGCACCTTAATACATCGAGATGTCGACAACGCACCATTTTGCTGCGATGCGTCAAATCAGATGAGCGGGCAAGGAACACATTAACCCCGAAAGAGTGGCGTAATCAGCACTTCGTGGTTTTGTTCGGGTAGAATCAAGACACCGCCGGAAGTGACCCGGCTTTGTTGTAATGGTGCTTAATGGATTTTTCGACAATTAATTTGCCGTTAACGGTATTACTGCCTTTTGTGGGGGCGACGGTGGTGGCATGGGCTGCCCGTTTTCATCGAGTGGCGGCGGCATGGCTGGCGGGAGCCACGACATTACTGGCGTTGGGGTTGCTGTACCCTGCATTGATTGCTGTGTTTGCTGGTGAGACGGTCGTTCAATCTTGGGCGTGGATGCCTGCTATCGGCTTGGATTTCGCTTTCCGTTTGGATGGTCTGGGTGCGTTGTTTGCCCTACTTATTCTTGTTATTGGTCTGCTGATCATCCTTTATGCCCGTTATTACTTGTCAGCCAAAGATTCAATGGGGCGGTTTTTTGCCTACCTGCTGATGTTCATGGGGTCAATGCTGGGTCTGGTGTTGTCGGAAAACCTGCTGCAATTGGTGGTGTTCTGGGAGCTGACCTCATTAAGTTCCTTCTTGCTGATTAGTTATTGGCAACACCGTGAGGATGCGCGGCAAGGAGCACGCATGGCGTTGGCAATCACTGGCGGCGGTGGTTTGGCGTTGTTGGCGGGGATTTTGCTGCTGGGGCAGATGGCGGGCAGTTACAACCTGTCCGATGTACTACTGGCGGGGGAACAAATCCGCGCTCACGCGCTGTATTTGCCGACCTTGATACTTATCGCCATTGGGGTGTTTACCAAATCGGCGCAATTTCCGTTTCATTTCTGGTTGCCGAATGCGATGGCAGCACCGACTCCCGTTTCTGCTTACTTACACTCCGCCACGATGGTGAAAGCGGGGATTTTCCTGTTAGCGCGGTTTTTTCCGGTGTTGTCGGGTACGCCGGAATGGTCTTGGCTGATTGGTACGGTGGGGATGTTAACGTTGCTGGTGGGGGCGTTTGTGGCGTTGTTCCAGCACGATTTGAAGGGCTTGTTGGCGTATTCGACCATTAGCCATCTGGGGCTGATTACCTTGCTGTTTGGGCTGGGAACGGAACTGGCGGCGGTGGCGGCATTGTTCCACATTATCAATCACGCCACGTTCAAGGCTTCGTTGTTCATGGTGGCGGGGATTATTGACCATGAAACTGGCTCGCGGGATATGCGGCGGCTTAATGGGTTGTTGAAATACATGCCGCATACGGCGGTGTTGGCAATGATTGCCGCAGCAGCAATGGCGGGTGTGCCGTTGCTGAATGGCTTTTTGAGCAAGGAAATGTTCTTTAATCAAACGGTGGTGGCTTCCGGTGCGTCGATTTGGGCGTTGACTATTCCTGCGTTAGCAACACTCGCGGGTATATTTTCGGTAGCGTATTCCTTGCGCTTTATCCATGACGTGTTTTTCAATGGTGAACCGGTGAATTTGCCGAAAACACCGCATGAGCCACCGCCGTTTATGCGGATTCCGGTCGATGTTTTGGTGGTTTTATGTTTGGCTGTGGGAATGTTGCCAATGTTTACGGTTGCGCCGTTGCTGGCAGTGGCGGTGCAGGGAACATTGCAGAGTACGCCACCTGAATACAGTCTGGCGATTTGGCATGGGTTTGATGAGCCGTTGCTGATGAGTTTTATTGCGTTGGTGGGCGGAATTGCGGTGTATGTGGTGCGTAAGCCTTTGTTTGCGTGGTATGAATCACGGGTGCATGGTCAGCAATTGCGGCATTTGTATGACTGGAAAATCGACAAGCTGTTGCAGGTGGCGCGTGTGGTAACTCGTGGGTTTGACCGGGGTTCGTTGCAGGATATGTTGTTCTGGGTGTTAGGTTTCACATTGCTAATGGGTTTGGCAGGGTTTTGGTCGAGTGCTGCGCCGTTGCTAGGCGAGCGTGCATTGTTGCCGTTGGATGCGGTGAGCCTTGCCGTGGGAGCAACCTTGATTCTGGCAAGTTTGCTGAGTGTGGTATGGCATCGCGAACGCTTGATTGCGCTGGTGGTGTTGGGCGTAGTGGGCTTGGTGGTGTCGCTGGCCTTTGTGAAATTTTCCGCGCCGGATTTGGCGTTGACGCAATTGTCGGTGGAAATCGTCACGATTGTGTTGCTGATGCTGGCTTTGTATTTTTTGCCACAATATACCCCGCGTATCAGTGCGGTGTGGCGCAAGTGGCGTGACGGTGTGCTGGCGGGATTGTTGGGGTTGGGATCAGCGGTATTGGCGTTGGCGGTGATGACCCGTGAGACGGCGAATTTGACGGATTATTTTGTGGCACAAAGCGTACCCGGTGGTGGTGGGACGAATGTGGTGAATGTGATTCTGGTGGATTTCCGAGGCTTTGATACCTTGGGGGAAATCGCGGTGCTGGCGTTGGCAGGCTTGGGGATTTTTGCTTTGTTGCAGCAAATTAGATGGTATGCACCTGCGGAAAATAGCAGTGGACGCGCTTGGGCGTTGGATGCGCATCCGCTCATTTTGCAAACTTTTAGCCGGGTGTTGTTCCCGATGATGTTAATGGTGGCGGTGTTTGTGTTCCTGCGCGGGCATAACTTGCCGGGCGGTGGGTTTATTGCCGGGTTGATTGCGGCGTTGGCAATTGTGTTGCAGAACTTGGCGAATGGGATTGGCTGGACGGCGCAACGGCTGCGTACTGACATGCATTCGTGGCTGGCGGCAGGTTTGCTGTTGGCTGCGGGTACGGGGATGGTGGCGATGGCGTTGGGGTATCCGTTCCTTACTTCGGCACATACGCATGTGCATTGGCCGGTGGTCGGTGACTTTGAGCTGGCGAGTGCCATGTTCTTTGACGCAGGGGTTTTCTTGGTGGTCGTGGGGGCAACGGTAATGATTTTGGTGGAGTTGGGCAAGCTGAACCATGTGGATGTACCCGCATCTGTGCTGCGAGGAGAGGTGTAATGGAATTATTGATTGCCTTGAGTATTGGGGTGCTGGTGGCGTGCGGGGTGTATCTGGTGTTGCGTGCCAGTACTTTTCCGGTGGTGATGGGGCTGACCTTGTTGTCGTATGCGACTAATTTGTTTTTGTTTGCGATGGGGCGGCTTGCCATTGGTGTGCCTGCGATTGTGCGCCCGGATGCACCGGGGTATACCGATCCGTTGCCGCAAGCACTGGTATTGACGGCGATTGTGATTGCCTTTGGGATGACAGCGTTCAGCATTGTGTTGGCGTTGAAAGTCCGCAGTGAAACCGGCAGTGATCATGTGGATGGGAAAGGGGGTGAGGTGTGATGATGCACTTGCCAATTCTTCCGATCCTGTTGCCGTTGTTGGTGGGAGTCCTTTTGTTGTTATTGCGTCCACTGGGTTTGCAAGTGCAGCGCATGGTGGGTTTTGCCGCTACGTTTGCCTTGCTGATGCTGGCGGTGTGGTTGTTTGATGGTGCATTGACGGGGCAGCAGCAGGTGTACGCGCTGGGTAATTGGCCTGCGCCATTCGGGATTACCTTGGTGTTTGACCGGCTTGCGGCGTTAATGTTGTTGCTAACGGCAATCTTGGCGGTCGGGGCGTTGTGGTATGCGATTGTCAACGAAGTTGATGCGCAAGGCAGGCATTTCCATGTGTTGTTTCAGATGCAGTTGTTTGGCTTGAACGGAGCGTTTTCGACCGGGGATGCGTTTAACTTGTTCGTGTTCTTTGAGGTGTTGTTGCTGGCTTCTTACAGCTTGCTGCTGCATGGTGGTGGTAAGGAACGCACCGTGGCGGGGCTGCATTATGTGGTGGTGAATCTGGTCGGTTCGACGGTGTTTCTGTTTGCGTTGGGGGCGTTGTATGGCGCATTGGGGACGCTGAATATCGCGGATATGGCGGTAAAAGTGGCGGAATTACCGGCGGAACGTGAAGGGCTGGTGATGGCGGCGGGGTTGTTGCTGTTGATGGTGTTTGGGCTGAAGGCGGCAATGTTTCCGTTGTATTTGTGGTTGCCTGCGGCGTATGCACGAACTTCTGCGCCAGTGGCGGCGTTGTTTGCGATTATGACCAAGGTTGGGGTGTACGCGATTATTCGAGTACATGGGACAGTGTTTGGGGCGGATGCGGGCAATTTGGCGTATTTCTACGCGCCTTGGTTGCTGGGGCTGGGGCTGATCACCTTGTTACTGGCAGCGTTGGGTGTGCTGGCGGCGTTTCGTTTGCGCATTCAGGTGGCGTATTTGGTGTTGGCTTCGGTGGCAATGTTGCTGATTGCAGTCGGTTTGCAGTCTGAAACGGGGCTGGCGGCGGCGTTGTATTATTGGGTGCATTCGACCTTGCTGGCGGGTGGCTTGTTTTTGTTGGCGGATGTGATTGTGCGCGGGCGCGGGACGTATGCTGATCGTTTTGACCCAGGACTGCGCTTACCACATCATGCTTTATTGGGTGGTTTGTTTATGTTTGCGATGGTGGCAGCGTTGGGTTTGCCACCGTTGTCGGGATTTTTCGGCAAGCTGTGGATTTTGCAGGCGGCATTAGAACATCCTTGGCGTTGGGCGGTGTTGGCGACGGTATTGTTGAGCAGTGCTATATTGCTGATCGCTTTGGCGCGTAGCGGTTCGGTGTTGTTTTATAAAGTGAAAGTTCACCCGGATGCGGCTGATCCGGTGTTGCCAGCGCAGATTTCGGCATTTGCTCCCGGTTTGGTGGCGGTGCTGTGGTTACTGGTTGCTGTGCCGTTGTTGGTGCTATTGGCACAGCCGATTGCAGAGATAATGCAGCACATTGCCGCACAAACGTTGGAGACGGCGGGGTATCGGGCGGCCGTGTTTGACCCTGCGGTGGGAGGTAAGTAAGTATGTTGAAACGGTTGTTGCCGCATCCGCTATTGAGCGTGTTTTTGTGGGTGATCTGGTTGTTGTTGAACAATACCGTGGGAATGGGGCATGTGGTATTGGGCGCGGTGTTGGCGGTGCTGATTCCGTTGCTGACGCTGGGCTTTTGGCCGGAGCGGGTGTGTGTGCGCCGTCCGTGGGTGTTGCTGAAATTTTTGGCGGTGGTGTGGTGGGATATTGTGGTGGCGAATCTGAATGTGGCGGTGTTGATTCTGGGGGCGACGCGCAAGCTCGAACCTGCCTTTATGCAGCTGGATTTGGATATTCGTTCACCGTTAGGGGTGAGTTTGCTGGCGAATACGATTTCGCTGACACCGGGGACGGTTTCGTGCGAGGTGTCGGCTGACCGGCGGCAATTGCTGGTTCACGCGCTGCATGTGACGGATGTGGAGGCGAGTATTCGGGAAATGAAACAGCGTTACGAGCAACCATTGATGGAGGTGTTACGCGAATGTTGAGTATGGTGTTGCCTTGGGCATTCGGGATGGTGTCGTTGGCGTTGTTATTGAGTTTGTATCGCTTGTTGGTGGGACCGAGTGTACCGGATCGGGTTCTGGCGTTGGATACTTTGTACCTGAATACGATTGCGCTGTTGGTATTGTTTGGATTGCTGCAAGGCAGTGCTTTGTATTTCGAGGTAGCGTTGCTGATTGCGGTGATGGGTTTTGTGGGTACGATTGCGTTGAGCAAGTATTTGCTGCGCGGCGATATTATGGAGTAGGGCGATGTTGGATGTAATTTTGGCAGTCTTAGTGTTGGTGGGGGCGTTTTTTACGCTGGTGGGTTCGTGGGGGTTGGCGAAGATGCCGGACTTTTTTATGCGCCTGCACGGACCGACCAAGGCGACGACCATTGGTGTGGGAGCGGTGTTAGTGGCTTCGGCATTGTACTTTTCGTTCAATACCGATGGGGTAAGCTTGCATGAAGTGTTGGTGACGTTGTTTTTGTTTATGACCGCACCCGTGAGTGCGCACATGATGGCGAAGACGGCGTTGCATTTGCGGGTGAAGCAGGTGGAGCAGACACGTCAGCCATTTGATGATGAAAAGTGAGGGAGTGACGACGAACTGATATGGGGAAAGCTCTAAGATGACACCCCGGATAGATACCAAGAGAGTGTAAATAATTCTGTGTAACTGCGTTTTGCCTATATTTCAAACAATGCCTTGACGCGGTTACCCAACGCTTGGCGTTGTTCGGCACGTTGGCTGGGTTTGCGTTGTAACCACGCATAGTAGCCGCTACGTAAAACACCAAAACACGCACACATCTCCTCAATAGAATACTCAACTCGATGATGTTTCATGTATTCGTACCGCGCTTGAGTTGTTGAGCGAAGTACGTCGCCGCATTTTTTAA
>CAYQTB010000068.1:0-13495 GCA_964420315.1 uncultured Thiothrix sp.
ATCAAACCCAGACCGGGTTGCAGGGTGCTGACGTAGCGCCCAAAGCGCTCGACGGTGTAATTGTAGCCTTGTGGCACCATTTTCACGCCCATGAAAATGAGCGCGGCGACGAAGACCAGAATGGCGATGGCAAATTCAGTCATGAATAGCTCCTTGTAGCTGCGGTGGATTTGTTGTTGGTATTACGTATCAGTGTAGTCCCGCACGCGGCAAAGGGCGACTATTTTCAGATGAAGATGGGGTTACTTTAATGCTTGTTGTTTCAACTCTTGCAGCATGGATTCACGCAAGATCGCATTCAAGCGCGTTTGGTAGCCGCTTCCTTTGGATTTGAGCCATGCCAAAATATCGGCATCCAACCTGACCGTGGTGGTTTGCTTGTTGGGGCGATACAGCGGGTTTGATGCTGCACGATACCATTCTGCGTCTGGTGCAGCAGGCGGCGCATCGCTGTAATCAATCGCGGCATCAGGTTTGGCTGCCAAGGTCGCCAGCATTTGTTGTTGTTCAACAGATAACACTGGCAGATTAGCAGGGTCAATGGTTCGCTTGATGGTACGCTCGTGTTTCGCTTTCATTGGCTTTTCTCGCTGAAATTAACCGGATGATTTCATCGTCCTGACCGCGCAGGGTGTAGACCACATATAGCAACGCTGGGTTGACCAGCCCAATGGTTATCCACCTGTCCTCATTGTACTGTTCGCGTCCGTCGTAGCGTTCGATTCGCAATGGGTCGAAAAATACCAAGCTGGCAAGGTCAAAGTTGATGCCGTGTTTGCGTTGGTTACTGGCATCTTTGGCATCGTCCCACTCAAACTGCATCGTTGCCCCTAATGTTACTACATGTATGTAAATACTCACAAACTCAAGTATAGGACATTTCGCGTCGTAGTCCCGCCTTTAACCAGCAGGCTCTCCAACACTGGAGGGAGTAAACACGGACGACGGCGTGGTCGTAGTCCCGCCTTTAACCAGCAGGCTCTCCAACGCTATCAATAATCCCAGTAGTAAAAGCATAACCCGTCGTAGTCCCGCCTTGTAAGCGTTCACGCGCTGTAATGCGGGTTGCAGCGGGTTGTCAAAAAACAGCAAGTTACAGTATATTTATCTAACATTTTGATTAAAAAGACAATAACAGTTATTTGGTCAAATGGGCGAAAACCTTGTGCCGCCTGAAAGCCAGCAAAAATGCCGTGAACGCTTACTTGCAGATGCCCCTTCTGTGATGGTAAAGCCCTATTAACAGGATAACTTTTTAGCATATTCTTACGCCTGTTACATAACTAAACGCTACGTGAGAATCAGAATTAACTATGAAACACCTTGTTGTCGACATCTCCGCCCACGGCTTCGGTCACGTGGCGCAAACCTCAGCGGTATTAAATGCACTCGATTGCACCAATATCCGCCTCACCATCCGCTCCAGTGCCGCTGAAAACATCCTGCGCGAACGCATTCGCCATCCCTTCACTCTGATTCCCTACCAGCAGGATGCAGGTATGTTGATGCGCGATGCGCTGCGGGTCGATGTTGCCGCGAGTATGCGTTGGTATGCCGATTTCCACGCCAATTACGCCGCTCGCAAGGCACAAGCCGCCCGTGAACTGGAACAACTTCAACCTGACCTGCTATTTGCCAACGTCCCCTACTTAAGCCTAGACGCAGCGGGGGAAACGACCATACCCGCCATCGCACTGTGTTCGCTGAATTGGGCTGATGTGTTCCACGCTTACTGCGGCGATTTGCCGGGCGCGGCGCGTATTCGTGAGGAAATCTTACACGCTTACACGCAAGCCGAATGCTTTCTGCAACCCACACCGTCAATGGCGATGCATCCCGCCATCCGCACCCAGCCTATTGCTCCCATTGCTGCGCTGGGTAAACGCAATCCCGCTTGGTTACGGCAACAAGCAGAGTTGCCCGATCACACCCGTTGCGTGTTAGTAGCACTCGGTGGCTTGGGTATGGAATATCCATTGGAAAACTGGCCGCGAATCCCCGGCGTTTACTGGATTTTTCCCGATGTGGCGCTGACCCAAGCGCGTGCGGATTTTTTGCCAACTTCACTATTCGGGTTGCCTTATGTGGATTTGCTGGCATCGTGTGATGTGGTAATGACCAAAACGGGCTACGGCACGCAGACCGAAGCAGTCGTCAATCAAGTGCCGACTTTATGCATTGCCCGACCCGGCTGGCCGGAAGAACCCAATTTGCCCGATTGGCACGCGCAACACGGCGAACTGATCTTGACCGATTGGCAAACGATACAAGCGGGCACATTTGCCCAACAAATCTTGGCATTACTGGAAATGCCTTGGGCAAAACCGCTAGTATTCCCCAATGGAGCGCAGCAAGCAGCCGAGCGCCTGCTAAATCGAATAACTTCACCCTAAGGAGCAAACACCATGCAAGACGGCATTATTCAAGATGGCATGAAAGGTATTTCTAATATTGTTGATAACCCTTACAAGCATTTGCAAAAAATCTCAGGGGAATTGGATAGTTACGATACCCGCGACAAAATTGACCGCGTATTGGATGAATTGGATTTCATTCATGAGCTGATTGACCCGGAAGCACAGCCAATCGTGTCACAAGTAACGAAAACCCTGATGGAACGTTACCGTGCACTGGCTTAATTATTGCGAATAAAAGATTTCACCTATTTATAAATAAATACATTTTTGTTGAACATTAGTGGCTTCTTGCTTAAAACATCAGCTTTGAGTAAAGAGTGTCCATCTTATGAGAAAAACGATCCATCGCGCCGTCGGCGTGCCGCTGGCGTGTGCTTCGGTGATGCTGGCAACCGCCACCTTAACTACTGCCCATGCCGCAGGTTGCCAAACTCTTGGTAGTGATAATCTACAAGCCAGAGCCAGTGCGTATAAACCTTTGATACAAAAAGCAGCCAATCAACACGGCGTAAGTGCCAGTCTGGTAAAAGCGGTGATCACCGTAGAAAGTTGCTTCCGCCCTAAAGCGCGTGGCACGCTGGGGGAAAAAGGCTTAATGCAACTCATGCCCGCTACCGCCCGCCGTTTCAACATTAAAAATGGCTATAATGCCCAGCAAAATATCTTCGGCGGCACACGCTACCTGAGTATTCTACAAAAGCGCTATGACGGCGATTTACAACGAACCGTTGCCGCTTATAACGCAGGGGAAGGTCGGATTAAACCCGGTGGGCGTATTCCCAATAAAGCCTACGTGAGCAAAGTGATGCAAGCCTACAGCAAGTTTTCTGGGAATAGCACCAGTGCTGCGGTGCGCGTAAAACAAGCTGCATTGAAGCCCCCAGAAAAACCAGCGACTACGCTAGTCAATCATGGTTTGCCTTGGGCTGATTTGCATACGGACACTTATCAGGTGAAAGCCGGTGATACCGTATACGAGGCAATGCGCCAAACCGGCGTACCGGTTAAAAAGTTGGTGCGTTTGAATAACCTATCCGCGCCCTACACCATTAAGGCGGGACAGGTATTAAAGCTAAAGTAAGTCTTAACTGTTGTTACTGCCAAAGCTGGCTCGCCCGACGATCAGCGGGTCAGCTTGGCTGATGTTGCGTAAATCCTTGCCTTTGTAGTCCATTTTGTTCAGTACGTAACGCATGGCGTTGAGACGCGCCCGCTTTTTGCAGTCTGATTTGATAATGATCCACGGGCATTCGGACGTGTCGGTGTGGAAGAACATCGCTTCCTTCGCCTTGCTGTATTCATCCCATTTTTCGAGGGAGGCCAAGTCAATCGGGCTAAGTTTCCATTGCTTGAGCGGGTGAATTTCACGTTCTTTGAAACGGCGGCGTTGCTCTTTGCGACTGACCGAGAACCAGAATTTGATCAGGTGAATCCCGCTGTTAACCAGATGGCGTTCCAATTCCGGTGCTTGGCGCATGAAGGCAAGGTATTCCGTTTCACTACAGAAGCCCATCACACGCTCAACACCTGCACGGTTGTACCAAGAGCGATCCATCAACACAATTTCACCGGCAGACGGTAAATGTTGAATGTAACGCTGGAAATACCATTGCCCGCGTTCCATTTCAGTGGGTTTTTCCAGTGCCACGACGCGAGCACCCCGTGGGTTGAGGTGTTCCATGAACCGTTTAATGGTTCCGCCCTTACCAGCAGCATCGCGGCCTTCAAACAGAATTACCACCCGCTGCCCGGTTTCACGTACCCACGCTTGCAGTTTGAGCAATTCCACTTGCAGGTGGTATTTTTGCTTTTCGTAAGATTTACGTGACAAGCGGTTTTTGTAAGGATAAACCGCTGTACGCCAGTCATCGACTAATTCATCATCGGGGCTGACGGGCATTCTGGCTTCGTAGCGTTGCCAACGTAACAACGCGGCTTTAAGGGCAGCAGCATCATCGGGGGATGCGCCCTCCAAGATCGACGCTAGGGCTTTGAAAGCAGCGGCGCTATCGGTTGGTCTCGGATCGGTGTGTTCCAAAATGTCTTCGGCGGCACTGATCTGGGCATCAGACGCTGCCGCACTGGCTTGCAGCACGGCAAACGTTTCCACCGCTTCGGCGGTAATTGGGTCAGTTTCCATCGGTTCGGTTGCGTTAATTCGCTCTTTATCCATTAGGCACTCCACCTTTTTGTCATCAAATTTTAACTTTCCCATGTTAGCAAACCTGGGGCAAACAATTGCTGACAAATGTCAGGGCTGAGGCGTGCTCCGTAAGCGTGCCAATACCGCTGGGGGCTTGTTCGCGTGCCTGCCGGGCAGGTGGCAAATCGCCATTGAGGTAGGCATCAATGCCTTGCTGTGCCTGCATTTGGTCGTTAGATGCCCGCAAAATTGCGCAAGATATGGGCAAAAGCCTTAACCCAATGGTGCGGAACTATTTGCAGCAACTGACCCGCCAGCAGCAAGCTTCCGTAGTACATTGCGGAATCGTCACTTTCGCCGTTTTACACCCCGCCGAAGAACACCTCCACACTGTTCTTCCACACCTGCGGCAACAACGTTTCCAACGGCACACCCTTCACCAACGCCACCTGCTCGGCAATGAACGGCAGGTATTTCGGCTCATTCTTATGCCCACGGTAGGGAATCGGCGTTAAATACGGCGCGTCGGTTTCCAACAAAATCTGTTCAATGGGCGTGATGCCGATGATTTCACGCACATTGTCCGCCGCTTTAAACGTGCTAATGCCATTGAAACCCAGACAGAACCCTTCCCCAAGGCAATATTCCGCCAACGCCTGCCCCGACGTAAAGCTGTGGATTACGCCGCGCTTAGGCATTTGCCCGACGAACTGACGCAAAATCGCCTGCGTATCCTCATCCGCCTCACGGGTATGCACCACAATGGGTAACGCCAAATCAATTGCAATCTGCAATTGCCGCTCAAACGCATCGCGCTGTTTCGCCCGATCCGAATAGTCGTAATGGTAATCCAGCCCGATTTCGCCAATCGCCAGTATTTTCGCGTGCAAGGCATTGGCGCGAATTTGCACATCCACCGCATCGCTGTAATCGTTGGCATCGTGTGGGTGTATGCCTTGTGTCCCCCACACTTGCGGGTATTGCTGCGCTAACGCCGTCACTTTGTCCAGATTATCGGGGGAAACCGCAATCGTAATAATGCGTTCGACATTCACCTCACGGGCAGCTTGCAAGGCTGTTTCCAGCGCATCACCTTCCAGATAATCCAGATGGCAATGGGTTTCGATAATGGGATGCTCGAAGACAGGAATAGCGTGTTTTTTAGACATAAGTTTTCCGTATTTCTATAAAGGTTTGTTGTCGTTGACAATATTCTGTACTGCATTGATTTTAATCCCTAGTGAAATGTTAGGGGTAACTACCTACCCCCCTATTTATCGACTAAACTAAACGCATGACAGAATTACTCAACGACATCGAAGCCTTAAAAAAGCTGGTGCAGCAACTCTTGGAGGATGTTGCGCGGCTGACGGCGGAGAATATCCAGCTCAAAGCCGAGAATGCGGCGCTAAAACGTCGCTTAGGTCTCAATAGTGGCAACAGCGACAAACTACCCAGCAGTGGTGGCTACCAGAAAAAGGTGTCCAAACCGGGTATACCGAAAGCTGGCAAGAAGCCATAAGGTGGTCAGCCGGGGCATCAAGGCATTTGTACGGCTACGACCTCAACAGCGCCACCCTTGAAGATGCACTGGAACGCGCCTACCATCTGACAGAAACCGTAGAAACCCAGATAGTTGCCCAGCTCCAAGCTGCACCCTGCGTCCGTTTTGACGAAACGGGTATCCGCATGGCAGGCAAGTTGAACTGGCTGCACACCGCCGCCACCGCCACCGAATGATTATAACGCTAAAACCTCCCAGACTTTCCAGTAAACTGGATAGCCTGTCGATTACAGAAAGGTTTTATGCATGTCACCTCGCTGGCAACACAATCTTGCATTGCTCACGCTATTCTACTCCGCCATGCTGTGGGGTTTGTTTTGGTATCCATTCCGTTTATTGGATGACTTGGGGGTGAATGGATTACTCGCCACGTTTATTGCATATACGCTACCCACTTTGGTCGTCGGCTGGTATTACGCCAAAGGGTTATGGCAAGTGCGTAGTCAGTGGTTTTGGCTGTTGATTTTAGGAATTGCCTCTGGTTGGAGTAACGTTGGTTACGTATTGGGCGCATTAGACGGTGAAATCATGCGCGTCTTGCTGCTGTTTTACTTGTCACCGCTATGGACGGTGGTATTTGCCCGCGTATTCCTGCATGAACGTTTGAACCGCGTGGGCTGGTCAGTCATTGTGCTGTCCTTGTGTGGGGCGGTGATTATGTTGTGGCAACCCGATGGGCGCTTGCCTCTGCCGAGTAATCAGGCAGAATGGTTGGGTTTGTCAGCGGGCATCACCTTTGCGCTGAGCATTGTCGCCGGGCGCTATCTGGGCGTAGAAGTCAGTGAAGGGGTGAAAACGCTGAGTGTGTGGCTTGGGGTTAGCTTATTAACTGGTCTCGGTTTGCTATTAGTGCCTCACACTGGTGGTTGGCAAGTCTTTTCACTCAACGCAGTATTTCTCTTGTTGGGTCTGGCGCTCACGTTGGGGAGTGTCACCTACGCCGTGCAATACGGTATTGCGCGAGTGCCAGCCAGCCAGTCCAACGTCATTTTCCTGTTTGAACTGGTGGTGGCGGCTATTGCGGCTTATTGGCTAACCCAAGAGCGTATGGATTGGAACGAATGGGTTGGAGCGGTCATGATTCTCGCCTCCAGCTTGTTTTCCGGGCAGATGCACGCCACCACGCCGGTTAAGGAAACGCCACCACCGTCCGCCCGGTCAGTTTGATGCTACCATCGGATAGCAAGATTTTCTCCACTGCCGACGTTTGCGCGTAACGCTGCAAAGGTGTCGCGGGTTTCGCTGTAACTGTTAAGCGAGGGGTAAATTGCAGTGCATTCAGTTATCATTAAGTTTGATTAATTTCCATAAGAATAAATCATGACCAATTTGGCACAGTAAACGCTAGAATCGGCGACGCTGAATCTCCTTATCTAGTGACTTGGTTGAGAAGCTTTCAGTTTTTCACGCCTCCGACTCCCCCTGTTTCGGAGGCGTTTTTGTTTCAGCTTATGCCTGATGGTAAAGCTTGCTTCCGGTTTTAATAAATTCCGCCGCTTTTTCTTCCATGCCTTTTTGCAGCGCTGCTTGTGCATCGACACCTTGTTTAGCAGCGTAATCACGCACGTCTTGGGTGATTTTCATCGAACAGAAATGCGGGCCGCACATCGAGCAGAAATGCGCCACTTTTGCGGAATCTTTCGGCAAGGTTTCATCGTGGTATTCACGTGCCCGATCCGGGTCCAGCCCCAGATTGAATTGGTCTTCCCAGCGGAACTCAAAACGCGCCTTGGACATGGCGTTATCACGTACTTGTGCGCCCGGCCAGCCTTTCGCCAAATCCGCCGCGTGTGCCGCAATTTTGTAGGTAATAATGCCAACGCGCACATCTTCCTTATTCGGTAAGCCCAAATGCTCTTTGGGAGTGACGTAGCACAACATCGCGCAACCGTACCAGCCGATATTTGCTGCCCCAATGCCGGAGGTAATGTGGTCGTAACCGGGTGCAATGTCCGTGACCAATGGTCCCAAGGTATAGAACGGTGCTTCAAAGCAATCCTGCAATTCCTTGTCCATATTCTCTTTGACCATGTGCAACGGCACATGACCGGGGCCTTCGATCATCACCTGCACGTCGTGTTGCCATGCGATTTTGGTCAATTCACCCAAGGTTTCGAGTTCGGCGAATTGCGCCTGGTCATTAGCATCAGCGGCAGAACCGGGGCGCAAACCGTCACCCAGCGAGAAGCTCACGTCGTAAGCTTTCATGATTTCGCAAATGTCTTCAAAATGGGTGTACAGGAAGTTTTCCTTGTGATGCGCTAAGCACCATTTCGCCATGATTGAGCCACCGCGCGACACAATGCCGGTAACACGATCGGCGGTCATCGGCACATACGCCAAGCGCACGCCTGCGTGGATGGTGAAGTAATCCACGCCTTGTTCCGCCTGTTCAATCAATGTGTCACGGAAAATTTCCCAGGTCAGGTCTTCGGCTTTGCCGTTCACTTTTTCCAGTGCTTGATAGATGGGTACTGTGCCGATAGGCATGGGTGCATTGCGTAAAATCCATTCGCGGGTTTCGTGGATGTTTTTGCCGGTGGACAAATCCATCAAGGTGTCGCCGCCCCAACGCGCTGACCATGCCATTTTTTCGACTTCTTCCTCGATAGACGACGTGACCGCAGAGTTACCGATATTGGTGTTGATCTTGACGCGGAAATTGCGCCCGATAATCATCGGTTCGAGTTCGGGGTGGTTGATATTCGCGGGGATAATGGCACGACCTTCCGCCACTTCCTTGCGTACAAATTCGGGAGTGACTTCCGCAGGCAGGTTTGCGCCCCATGCTTGTCCGCCGTGTTGACGTAGCAATTTGCTATAACGCGGGTCAGCACGCAATTCTTGCAAGCGCATATTTTCACGAATGGCGACGTATTCCATTTCCGGGGTAATCATACCTTGGCGGGCGTAGTGCATTTGCGAGACGTTTTTACCTGCCTTGGCGCGACGCGGGGCGCGAAGGTGTGCGAAACGTAAATGCGCCAGTTTCGGGTCGTTTTGACGGGCTAGACCAAAATCCGAAGTAGGGCCGTCGAGCTGTTCGGTGTCGTTGCGTTCCAAAATCCAGTTCAGGCGTACATCGGGGATGCCTTCCAGCAAGTTGATGGTGACAGCCGGGTCAGTGAACGGTCCAGAGGTATCGTAGACTGGAATTGGTGGGTTTTCTTGTGCGCCAAAGCTGGCAGGCGTTGGGGCTTGGTCGATTTCACGCATTCCCACGCGAATGTCGGCGCGTGAGCCCTGCACGTAAACTTTACGGGAGTTGGGAAAGGGTTTAGTGACTTCGCTGGACAGTTCAGCGGTTTTTTTTAGGAAGGCAGCAGGTATTGCGCTCATCAATGTTTTCTCCATGAAGGTTCGGGTAAAAACTCCACGGCAAGCGCTGGAGCCTCCCTACACCGGTATGATCCGTATCAGGTTCCAAGGGTATAATCTCAGCCTGTGAAGGCACCCCCGGCTCATCAGGTTGCACTGTAACAGATTCGCGGCTGATCAGGTATAACCCGACAAATTGTCGCAGGAATGTCACGCTTGATCGGCATTTTGCGTTTTCTAAATTTGTATTTAAGCAAAGTCTTATACTATGCTGTGGTTTTAGAATCTTAAGCAGGAGCTTCTGCATGAACGATTTAGTTGCACGCACCCACTGTGTTGTGCCGTCGGAAGTGCTTAAAGCACTATTGATAACAGGGATCGCTGGGGTAATTTTCCTCAGTATTGCACGTTTGATGGGGGTCGAAGTACCTGCCACGTTAATCATTGGTGTGATTGGCTTTTTCTTTGCAGGTGCTATTTTGGCATCACACGGCTTGTCCATCCTCCGCAAACCCGGTTTGATTTTGTTGATTGGTACGGTTTCCATTGTGGCAGCAGTGCAGTTGCAGGAGGCTATTCTGGGCGTTATCTAGCGATTTTTTTGGTTTTGCACTAAGCAATTTCAGGTAACTTAAGCTATATCTGTATTCTTTCGATCAGGTATCAAGGAAGTGTCTGTGCTCCAGTGGTTTATTAATGGTGTAACTGATTTGCTAATTGCGTTTGCCTTGGCGACATTGCTCTTGTTCGCGGGAGCAATGAATTACCCTGAGTTTTTTCCACAGCGCTTTTTCCAATACTGGGCGGTTGCTATACCTGATGCAGTACCTACTCAGTCGGCTGAAACCACTCAGCAAGTTTCTGTGGTCACACAGGTGCAACGTTGACACTTATCTGTTATGTTGCACCTTAGAGCTGATCGGGCAATCGCGGTTTCCTGCGCAAGTGAGAAATGGAGGAAAGTCCGGGCTCCATAGGGTAGAACGCCAGGTAACGCCTGGGCAGCGTGAGCTGACGGAAAGTGCAACAGAAAGTAAACCGCCTGTGGGCTTGCTCATCGGTAAGGGTGAAAGGGTGCGGTAAGAGCGCACCGCGTCGCTGGTAACAGTCGATGGCACGGCAAACCCCGTTCGGAGCAAGACCAAATAGGGATGCGTTGGTGTGACCCGCACTGCATCCGGGTAGGTTGCTAGAGGTGTACGGCGACGTACATCCCAGATGAATGATTGTCTAAGACAGAACCCGGCTTACAGATCAGCTCTATTTTTTTATTATGGGCTATCGTGAATTCAAGTAATAAGTGCACCCCATGGCTTGGGCGACCTGCTCATGTTTGGCGAACGCCTTGCCGTTGCCGAAAGTGGTCGTGTGTACCCACTCTTTGCAGCCATCCAGCAAGGTGATGCTGCTTGTCACCCGTTCTGCGGTCTTGTTTGCCACCGGGAAAGCCAAGCGTAGCTTAGATTTGCGTTCGTCCAGTGTCACCAGTGCGCCTTGGTCTCCCTTGCCAATTATGGTGTCCGCCTCCCAGTCGCCCAACCGTCCACGCTGGGGTCGAATCCTTCGGCTTGTGCCGGGTTTCGATATAATGCCTTTTCTCAGGGGTAAGGTGTGTGTAAGCCATGCAGTTCTCCCGTCAGTGGTTTTTCGGGACTCTATGTGAATCGTAGTGGACAGTATATCCTGAGAGCATGAACAGCGACACACTATTTGGACTGGCCTTGGGGCTAACATCACCTTGGCAGGTGGACAACATCGACTTCAGCGGGACGGAGGGACGCAAGGAATTGCATATCCGTATCAGCTTCGCGCGTGGCAGCCGCTTTGCCGACCAGGGCGGGGAATCTTGCCCGGTGCATGACACGGTGGAACGGCGTTGGCAGCACCTGAACTTCTTTGAGCATACCTGCTACCTGCATTGCCGTGTCCCGCGCATCCGCACCGGATCGGGCAAGGTTGAGACGGTTGCCGTCCCTTGGGCGCGTTCCGGGAGTGGCTTCACGCTGCTGTTTGAGGCACTGGCCATGGCACTGATCGAACGGGAGATGCCGGTCAACCGGGTGGCGGAACTGATGCGGGTCAACCCGCAACGCATCTGGACATTGTTCAACCACTGGGTCTGTGACGGCCGCCAGCAGGATGACCCCTCCGGCATCACCCGGCTGGGGGTGGACGAAACCTCCACCCGCAAGGGGCATAACTACATCACCGTGGGGGTTGACCTGGATGCCCGCCGCGTCGTCCATGCCACCGAAGGCAAGGGCAAGGAAACGCTATCCCAAATCCAGAAACACTTGGCCAGCCATGAGGTGAAACCGTCACAAATCACCGATGTCAGCATTGACCTGTCGCCTGCATTCATTGCCGGGGTAGGGGAAGCCTTCCCGGATGCCGCCATCACCTTTGACCATTTCCACGTCACCCAGTTGCTGAACAAGGCCATGGACAAGGTGCGCAAGCTGGAGCGCAAGGAACATGCCGACCTCAAAGGCCACAAGTACACTTTCCTGAAAAACTACGATAACCTGTCAGAACAGCAGGAGCAGTCACTGGCAGAGTTCATCACCCTCTACCCCACGCTGGGTACTGCCTACCGCCTCAAGGTGCTGTTCAACGACCTGTGGACGATGCCTGACAGGAAAACGGCGGAAGCCTTCCTGCAACAATGGTGTGATGAGGTGGATGCCGCTGGCATCCCGGCTTTCCAGACGTTTGCCAAAACCGTCCGGGCGCACTGGTCGGGGATCATCCGGTGCGTTGAATCACACCTCTCCAACGGCATCCTCGAAGGCATCAACCACAAAATACAGTTGGCCAAACGGCGGGCGCGTGGGTTCCGCAATACCCGCAACCTCATCAACAGGGTTTACTTCCTGTGCGGCAAACTGGAGTTCAGTTACCCACGGTATTCCACATAGAGCCGCCAAATTTATCGAATGAAGGAGTTGTAGACATGCTTAACTGGAATGATGTGAGCCGTTTTGCCAACGACGGTAACCCTGCTCCTGATCGCGTGGTCAGGAAAACCGATGCCGAGTGGCAACAACAACTGAGCACGGAGCAATTTCGCGTCACTCGGCAAAAAGGTACCGAGCGCCCATTCAGCTCAGAAATGTGCAGTCTGTTTGAGCCGGGGCTGTATAGCTGCGTCTGCTGCAACACCCTGCTGTTTGATGCCTGCGAAAAGTTTGATTCCGGCACTGGCTGGCCGTCTTTCACCCAACCGGTCAAAGCCAATGCGATTGCCTACCATGCTGACCGTTCACATGGGATGACCCGCATTGAAGCCACCTGCAACACCTGCGGAGCGCATCTGGGACACGTTTTTCCCGATGGCCCCGTGCCGAGTGGACTGCGCTATTGCATGAATGCGGTCGCGTTGCAAAAGGTAAAGGCGGCAGTGGAAACGGCTACCTTTGGCGGCGGTTGCTTTTGGTGCACCGAAGCGATGTTCCGTGAGCTGGATGGGGTTTATTTGGTGGAAAGCGGCTACAGTGGCGGCGCGATGCATAACCCAAGCTACCGACAGGTGTGCAGTGGCACGACCGGTCATGCCGAAGTTATTCAAGTACAGTTTGACCCCAATGCCATCAGCTACCGGGATCTGCTGGAAATCCATCTGGAAACCCATGACCCGACTACTCTGAACCGTCAGGGTGCGGATAGGGGAACCCAGTACCGCAGTGTGATTTTTACTCATGGCGATGAACAAAAGCAGGTCGCGGCAGAAACCCTCAAGGCAGTGCAGGAAAAATACCAAGACCCAATCGTGACCGAAATTGCGGATTTTGAGGCGTTCTACAAAGCGGAGGATTACCATCAAGACTATTACAACCTCAATAGCAGTGCTGGCTACTGCCAAGCTGTCATTAGCCCGAAGCTGCGTAAGTTTCGTGAGAAGTTTAAAGCTAAACTGGTAGGGTAACGCGGATCATTTTAGTGGGGAGGGATGTTTGTAAATTAGGCAAATGCCCCGTGTGGGCGGTATGTCGGGCAATGTTCACTGCTCGTGCTTAATGGGGTAAACCGTTTAGAAGGTTTGGCTTATGCCTT
>CAYQTB010000069.1:0-12443 GCA_964420315.1 uncultured Thiothrix sp.
AAGTGGCGGTTTCGGCATTGGTAAACAGCAGCAGATACCCCACTAAACACACTCCTAACATAGGGAGGCTTTGCCTCCCGCGCTATCCTCCCCGCCCTGAAGGGCGAGGTTTGCCGCGCAACCTGATCAAGCAAGGCTTGGAAGCAGCCAGCACTTTCGCACAGGGCAATTGCCCACAAGCAAAAGTGCATCAATTCTCGCCTGTCGATGTAAAAAACGTCCGTGCAAAAGTGGGCATGACTCAGGTGGAATTTGCAGCAACTTTTGGTATTAGCGTCAGCACGTTACGTCATTGGGAGCGTGGGGATCGTACTCCGCACGGCGCGGCGCGGGTACTGCTGCATGTGGTGGCGAAAGAGCCGCAAGCGGTATTGCGAGCGCTGGCACATTAAGGATAACCATTAACGCAACAATGGTATCGAGTGGAATACCATTCGGAATGGTTAATCTTACAAGCTATCCAACCACTCATGGCATTAATATGTTTAGCATGTAAAATTCGATATTCACTCTTTATTAGGTACATTCAATGCTTAGCTTAACGCAGCCCTCACCCGCGCCACGCTATACAGCAGTGGCAGCAGAGAAAGCCAGCGGTACTACCTACACGCCACCTAAACTTGCCCATTTTGTAGCAATTCAAATGCTCCAAGCTGCAAGCCTTCCTGCACAAGGCAAAATACGCCTGCTAGACCCCGCAGTGGGCAATGGCATCCTGCTGGAAGCGCTATTGGAAGCGTTACCGGAAACAGTCCTGCATCGTGTGGAAATCTTTGCTTTCGACACTCACCTACCCGCCTTGAAGCAAACCCGTGAGCGGCTTGAACAACAATATCCGAGCCTTAAACTTCACTTGGAAAAGCGCGATTTTTTGGAGTTCATTGCTCACTTAGACCAACAGCAAGACCTGTTTTCAAGCAATGTCGACTTCCAACCTTTTGATTTGGTCATTGCCAATCCTCCCTACGTGCGCACCCAAATTATTGGTGCTGGTCAAGCACAAATACTGGCAAAACGGTTTGGCTTAACCGGGCGTGTTGACCTTTACTATCCATTCTTATTAGGCATTTCCAGAGTACTCGCCAACGGGGGAACGGCTGGCATCATCACCTCCAACCGCTTTATGACCACCAAATCTGGGCAGTCTGTCCGACAAGCACTACTGTCTCGTTTTAACCTTGTTCATGCGTGGGATTTGGGTGACACAAAACTCTTTGATGCAGCCGTTTTGCCCGCCGTATTAATTGCCAACGCAGCAACAGACCAGCCCCAACCCTCAGCAAACAACAGCATCCGTTATTCTTCCATTTATGAAGTGACAGAAACAGCTACCAGATATGCAACTGACCCGCTACAAACACTGGAAAGCCCTAATGATACGGTCGTCGCTATCCCTGATAGGCGTAGCTTCCGAATCAAACACGGCACTCTTGACAACGGGGGCGACCCAACAGGTGTTTGGCGTATTGCCTCAACGTCAACAGATACTTGGCTGGAAACAGTGAGTGCCCATACATGGGGAACATTCGGGGACATCGGCAAAATTCGGGTAGGTGTCAAAACAACAGCCGACAAAGTATTCATACGGCATGATTGGGGAAAACTGCCCGATGGCACACCAGAGTTACTACGTCCTCTGATTACCCGACATTGGGCTAAGCAATTCAAAGCAACGAGGCCACTTAAAGCAACCCACATCAAACAAATCCTTTACCCTCATGAAATCCGGCAAGGCAAACGCCAAGCGGTAGACTTAAGTCTTTACCCAAAAGCTAAGCGGTATCTCGAAGCTAACCGCACAACATTAACAGCACGCACCTACGTCATCGAGGCAGGACGGCAGTGGTATGAAATATGGGTTCCACAAGACCCAGCCGCATGGGCATTCCCTAAACTGGTCTTTCCCGATATTGCGGAAAAACCTACATTCTGGTTGGACAGAGACGGAAGTATTGTCAGTGGTGAATGCTACTGGTTGTGCTGTGAAAATGGTAAGGGTGAGGATTTGCTGTGGCTGGCGTTAGCAGTAGCCAATTCCACGTTTATCGAAGCCTTCTACGATCACAGTTTTAACAACAAGTTGTACGCAGGGCGCAGGCGTTTTATTACCCAATATGTTGAGAAGTTCCCACTGCCAAATCCAGACAAGGAGCAGTCCAAAACCATCATCCAACTTGCCAAAGACATTTACGCCACTCTGCCATCTTCCGAGGCTGAAAAACTGATGGTGGAATTGAATGAGAAAGTGTGGGAAGTGTTCGGTCTAACTCCCGAAAAAATCACGCGGTAACGGAATCTGGATTTTCTGGTTTTGTACCTTGCCAGAAAACTGGCGAAAACGTGTAAAGAAATCTTGCCCGCTAACCACATAGAGATGCGTCAGCGTAACCGTTTCACCATCAGTTTGCCCCTGAAAAATGGCATAGCGTGTAATGCAAACGCCGCAATAATGCGGCGTTTCCTCTCCATCAGCGTATTTAACTTACACCTCGGTCGCCTCCACCAAGGGCATAAATGTCAGCGCACCGTCTTCGACATCCACCATAATCGTATCCCCCGGCATAAACTTGCCGCCAAGAATCTGCTGTGCCAGCGAATTCTCCACCTGCTGCTGAATTGCCCGCTTCAGCGGACGTGCCCCATACACCGGGTCGAAGCCCGCTTCCGCCAACAAATCCAACGCCGCGTCGGTGATCTGGATGCCCAAATCCCGCGCAGCCAAGCGTTTGCGCAAGTTGTTGAGCTGAATATCGGCAATCCGGCGGATTTCAGCCTGATCCAGCGGATGGAACACCACCGTTTCGTCAATCCGGTTGATAAATTCAGGGCGGAAATGCGTGCCGACGACTTCCATCACCGCTGCTTTCATGCGCTCGTAGTTGGCTTCGCCCGCCATCTCCTGGATGAGGTGCGAACCGAGGTTGGAGGTCATGATAATCACGGTGTTGCGGAAATCCACGGTGCGCCCTTGCCCATCGGTCAGCCGCCCATCATCCAGCACTTGCAGTAGCACGTTGAATACGTCGGCGTGGGCTTTTTCCACCTCGTCCAGCAAAATCACGGAATACGGGCGGCGGCGCACCGCTTCGGTCAAATAGCCGCCTTCTTCATAGCCGACATAGCCCGGCGGCGCACCGATCAGGCGGGCGACGGAATGCTTTTCCATGAATTCGGACATATCAATCCGCACCATCGCGTCGTCGGTATCAAATAAAAATGTCGCCAGTGCTTTGGTGAGTTCGGTTTTGCCCACACCCGTCGGCCCCAAAAACAGGAACGAACCGCTGGGGCGGTTGGGGTCAGACAGCCCCGCCCGTGCGCGGCGGATGGCGTTGGAAACCGCGACCACCGCTTCGGTTTGCCCGATCACGCGCTTGGCAAGCACCTCTTCCATTTTCAGCAGCTTGTCTTTTTCGCCTTCGAGCATTTTGCTGACGGGGATGCCTGTCCAGCGTGACACGATGTCGGCAATTTCGTCTTCCGTCACTCTGGTTTTCAGCAACTTGGGTGCTTTAGCTTCGTGGCTATCCACGCTGGCATCCGCTTTGGCGAGCTGCTGTTCGAGTTCGGGAATGCGCCCGTATTGCAGTTCTGCCATGCGTTGCAAATTGCCTGCACGGCGGGCAGTTTCAAATTCGAGCCGCGCTTGGTCGAGGGCTTCCTTGATGTGGGAAGTGCCTTGCACGTCGGCTTTTTCGCTTTTCCAGATGTCTTCCAGATCGGCGGATTCGATTTCCAGACGGTCGATTTCAGCCTGCAAGTCGGCGAGGCGTTTTTTGGAAGCATCGTCGGCTTCCTTTTTCAGGGCTTCGCGCTCTATCTTGAGCTGGATCAGGCGGCGGTCGAGCTTGTCGATCACCTCCGGTTTGGAGTCGATTTCGACACGGATGCGTGAGGCGGCTTCGTCGATCAGGTCGATGGCTTTGTCAGGCAACTGGCGGTCAGTGATGTAACGGTGCGATAACGTGGCGGCTGCGACCAGCGCGGGGTCAGTGATTTCCACGCCGTGATGCACTTCGTACTTTTCCTGCAAGCCGCGCAGGATGGCGATGGTGTCTTCCACCGTCGGTTCATCCACCAGCACTTTTTGGAAACGGCGTTCAAGCGCGGCATCCTTTTCGATGTATTGGCGGTATTCGTCGAGCGTGGTAGCACCGACGCAGTGCAATTCACCACGGGCAAGGGCGGGTTTAAGCATGTTGCCCGCGTCCATTGCGCCGTCGGCTTTGCCTGCGCCAACCATGGTGTGAATTTCATCGATGAACAGGATGATGTTGCCTCCCGCTTTGGCAATGTCGTTGAGCACGGCTTTGAGGCGTTCTTCAAAGTCGCCACGGTATTTACTGCCTGCGAGCAGTGCGCCGAGATCGAGTGACAGCAGGCGTTTGCCTTTCATGCCTTCGGAAACTTCACCGTTGACGATGCGTTGTGCTAAGCCTTCGACCAGCGCGGTTTTGCCTACGCCAGGTTCGCCGATCAGCACCGGGTTGTTTTTGGTGCGGCGTTGCAGGATTTGCACCATGCGGCGGATTTCTTCGTCACGCCCGATGATCGGGTCAATTCTGCCCTGTTCGGCGCGTTCGGTGAGGTCGATGGTGTATTTGTCGAGGGCTTGACGTTGGTCTTCGGCGTTGGGGTCGTTGACGGTTTGTCCACCACGCATCCCTTCGATGGCTTTTTCGACCGCGCCTTTGGTTGCGCCCGTTTCACGCAATAAATTGCCGAGTGTGCCTTTGTCTTCTAAGCCTGCGAGGATGAAGAGTTCGGAGGAAATGTATTGGTCTTTGCGTTGCTGGGCGATTTTGTCGGTAACGTTCAGCAGCTTGCTGAGGTCGTTGGAAACATGGACGCTGCCCGCATCGCCGCCGGATACGGTAGGGAGTCGGTCAACCGCTTCGCCGAGTTTGGAGCGTAATTGGTTGACGTTGACATCGGCTTTGGTGAGCAAACCGCGTGTGGAACCGCCTTCTTGATCAAGCAGGGCGATCATTAAGTGGGCGGGTTCGATGAATTGGTGATCACGCCCCAACGCGAGTGACTGCGCGTCTTGCAGGGCGAGTTGGAACTTGCTGGTGAGTTTGTCCATTCTCATGTGGGCTACCTATGTGTTTAGTGGGACGCTTGTGCGTCAGATGGGACAAATCTGGGGTAGCAGGTGGGGGAATTCAAGGTGGGGTTGTGGATAAGTTTGATGTAGGTCAGGTTTGTTGCTCAAATCAGTATCCGATGCTATTCTTACTGAGTATTACTTTTGTAAGGTATTGTCATGGCAATTGTTACGTCTGTTACCAGCAAAGGGCAGGTCACCATTCCCTTGAAGCTCCGTCAGCAACTGGGTATCCGCGCAGGCAGCAAAGTGGTGTTTGAGTGGGTGCGTGATCATCTGGAAATCAAGGTAAAAAGTACGCCGGTTGATGTTCCCTCTAGTGGATTTGGTTTGCTCAAAAGCAAACGCAAAGCTGTCCCTGCCGATTTTGATCCTGCCAGCCTGTTGCAAAAATGATTGGGCTGGATACCAACGTTCTCGCTCGCTATTACATTGAGGATGAGGATGACAAGGAAGCCACGCAGCAGCGTTTGGCAGCACAGCGCCTGATCGAAGCGGGCGAGCCGCTGCTGGTCTGCAAAACCGCGATGCTGGAACTGGAATGGGTGATGCGCGGTTATTACCACTTTGAACCTGCCGAGATTGTGACCGTCTTTAAGCATTTGCTCACACTACCGCAGGTTACGCTGGAAGATAGGGATGCAGTGGAACAAGCCATCGCCAACTTTGAACAGGGGCTGGATTTTGCCGATGCTCTGCACCACGCCAGTTACCGGGATTGTGAGGTGATGGCATCCTTTGATGATAAGAAGTTTGCCCGTCGTGCCAAGCGGTTGGGGTTAGCGCCGCGTGTGATTGTGCCGCAGTAACACCAAAATAGGGAAATCGGGGCAGCGATTGAGGATGTAGGTCAGGGTTGCTTGACCTTCACTCTGAGCATCCGTCAACAACAGCGGGTAAAGTCCACCACGGTAACGATCCCCTCCCCATAAAACCAAGTTTAGCCTACCCAAACCCGCGCATTGCGGAACATCCGCAACCACGCACCATCCTCACCCATATCATCCGGCTTCCACGAGTGCTGCACGGCGCGGAACAGGCGTTCGGGGTGCGGCATCATGATGGTGAAACGCCCATCGGCGGTGGTGACACCGGTAATCCCCAATGGTGAACCATTCGGGTTTTCGGGGTAATGCTCAGTGGCGTTGCCGCGATTATCCACGTAACGCAAGCCGACCAGCCCTTCTGCCAACAGGCTTTCAGCCGTAGCGGTATCGAACACCGCCCGCCCTTCGCCATGCGCCACCGCAATCGGCAGCTTCGAGCCAGCCATGCCTTGCAGGAACAATGACGGCGATTCCAGCACTTCCACCGCCGCATAACGCGCTTCAAACTGCTCAGAACGGTTGCGGTAGAAACGCGGCCAGTGCGCCGCGCCGGGGATCATGTCGCGCAATTGCGAGAACATCTGGCAGCCGTTACACACACCCAGTCCGAAGGAATCCTGCCGCGCAAAGAAGGCTGCGAATTCATCACTGGCTCGCGGATTCATTAGGATGGTTTTCGCCCAGCCGCCACCTGCCCCCAACACGTCGCCGTAAGAGAAGCCACCACACGCCACCAAGCCTTTGAAAGCGTTCAACTTCACCCGCCCGCTGATAATGTCGGTCATGTGCACGTCAACCGCCTTGAAACCGGCACGATCAAACGCCGCCGCCATTTCCACCTGACCATTCACGCCTTGCTCACGCAATACTGCCACGGGGGGGCGTACTCCGGTGCGGATATACGGCGCTGCCACATCCTCATCCAGCTCGAAGGTTGGGGCGAATGGCAAACCGGGGTCTTGCGTGTCATCCAGCCGCTCAAACTCTTGCGCGGCACAATCGGCATTGTCACGCAACGCCTGCATCCGGTAGCTGGTTTCTGCCCAGATTTTTTGCAAGGTGGCACGCGGGGCGCGATACACTTCCTTGTTGGCAAAGGTCAGCACCAGTTCGTCGCTGTCGTTTAACTCGCCAATCACCGAGGTTTTCTGCCCCAAACCCGCTTCACGGAAGGCTTCCAGCACGGTATCGGTATCGCAATGACGCACTTGCAGCACCGCACCGAGTTCTTCGCTGAACAGGGCAGGCAGCATCTGCCCGCTGATTTGCCCAATGCAGACCGTCACGCCGACATGCCCGGCAAAGCTCATTTCTGCCAGTGTTGCCAGCAAACCGCCGTCGGCACGGTCGTGGTACGCCAGAATCAGGTTTTCGCCGCGCAAATCCTGCACGGTGTCGAAGAAGGCTTTGAGCGCGGCGGGGTTATCCACATCCGGTGCGTGATGCCCGACTTGCCCGTAAACTTGTGCCAATGCGGAAGCTGCCAAGCGGTTACGCCCTTTGCCAAGGTCAACCAAGATCAGGTCAGTATCGCCTACGTCAGAGCGCAAGACCGGAGTCAGGGTTTTGCGGATGTCCTGCACGGGAGCAAACGCGGTGACGATCAGGGAAAGCGGCGCAATCATTTCGCGGTTTTCGCCGGACTGCTGCCACACGGTTCTCATCGACAGGGAATCTTTGCCGACCGGAATCGCCAAGCCGAGACGCGGGCACAGCTCTTCGCCGACCGCCTTCACGGTGTCAAACAGGGCAGCATCTTCGCCGGGGTAGCCAGCCGCTGCCATCCAGTTGGCGGAGAGGCGGATATGGCGCAAGTCGGCAATGTCCGCCGCCGCGATATTGGTGATGGCTTCGCCAATCGCCATGCGCCCCGATGCTGCCGGATTCACCAAGGCAATCGGCGTGCGTTCGCCCATTGCCATCGCTTCGCCGAAGTGGGTGGTGTAATCACTGGATGTGACTGCCACATCCGCCACCGGCACTTGCCATGCACCCACCATCTGGTCGCGTGTGACCATGCCCGTTACCGTGCGGTCGCCGATGGTGATTAGGAATGACTTGGACGCTACCGTTGGCAAGCGCAACACGCGCTCAATCGCCTCGCCCAGCTCAATATTACTGAGGTCGATTTCGGGCTTGTGGAAGGTTTGGTGATGCACGTCACGCAGCATTTTGGGCGGTTTGCCCAGCAGTACGTTCATCGGCAAATTCACCGGATTGTTGTCAAACAGCGAGTCACCTACCAGCAACTGTTGTTCCACCGTGGCATTACCGACCACGGCATAGACAGCGCGTTCACGTTCGCACAGGGCGCGGAAGGTATCGAGGCGGTCTTCGGCAATGGCGAGGACGTAGCGTTCTTGCGCTTCATTGCTCCAGATTTCCATCGGAGCCATGCCGAGTTCGGCGTTGGGAACGGCGCGAAGTTCAAAGCGTCCGCCACGTCCGGCATCGTTGACGATTTCGGGGATGGCGTTAGAAATGCCGCCCGCACCCACGTCGTGGATCGAGAGGATCGGGTTTTCAGCACCCAAGGCGACGCAGCGGTCGATGACTTCCTGACAACGGCGTTGCATTTCAGGGTTGCCGCGTTGTACCGAAGCAAAGTCGAGGTTTTCCGCACTCGTACCGCTTGCCATTGAGGAAGCCGCGCCACCGCCCAAACCGATCAGCATGGCGGGACCACCGAGGACGACGATGGGTGTGCCTTCGGGTAGCGGGTTTTTATGGATGTTATTTTCGCGGATATTGCCCATGCCACCTGCAATCATGATCGGCTTGTGGTAGCCGCGCAGCTCGATACCCTTAGCGCCGGGGGCTTGCATTTCAAAGGTGCGGAAATAGCCGGTGATGTTGGGGCGACCGAATTCGTTGTTGAAGGCGGCTGCACCGATAGGGCCTTCGAGCATAATGTTGAGGGCGGAAACGATGCGGTCGGGTTTGCCAAAATCGTGTTCCCATGGCTGAACGTAGCCGGGAATGCGCAGGTTGGAAACGGAGAAACCGCTCAAGCCTGCTTTGGGTTTCGAGCCGTTGCCGGTTGCGCCTTCGTCGCGGATTTCGCCGCCTGAACCTGTCGCTGCCCCTGCAAACGGGGAAATCGCGGTGGGGTGGTTGTGGGTTTCCACCTTCATTAATAGGTGGACGGGTTCGTTGGTGTAGTGGTATTCGCCGGTTTTTACGTCGGTCAAAAAGCGCGTTGCTAAGGGACCTTCGATCACGGAGGCGTTGTCATGATAGGCGGAAAGGATGCCTTCAGGCGCGTGTTGATAGGTGTTGCGAATCATGCTGAACAGCGATTTGGGCTGTTCTTTGCCGTCGATAATCCAGTCGGCGTTGAAAATTTTGTGGCGACAATGTTCCGAATTAGCTTGCGCGAACATCATCAGTTCTACGTCGGTGGGGTTACGCTTCAGTTCTGCGTAGTTGTCGGCGAGGTAGTCAATTTCATCCGGCGACAGCGCCAAACCCCAATCGGTGTTGGCTTTGGCGAGAGCAGCACGGGGGTCGGTGCTGATGTCAACGTGGCGCAAAGGCGCGGGTTCGGCTTCGCTGAACAGGATGACGGCATCTTGCATATCCGTCAGCACCATTTCGGTCATGCGGTCGTGCAACAGCGCGGCGATGGCGATACGTTCGGCTTCAGACAGCGCAGCAGTAGTTTGCACGTCGTAAGCAATGCCGCGTTCGATGCGTTCCACCATTGTCAAGCCGCAGTTGTGGGCGATGTCGCTGGCTTTGCTTGACCACGGCGAAATCGTGCCTTTGCGCGGGGTGACGAGCAGCAATGTGCCGCTGAAAGCGTGGCTGCCTTGCACTTCTTCGTAGGTCAGCAACGCTTGCAACTGGGCGTGTTCGGCGGGGTGCAGTTCGCAGCTGTTGCGCACGAAATGGACGTATTCGGCTTGCACGGCGGTGATCGTGGGGACGATGGCTTGCACGGCGGTCAACAGTTTGTTGCGGCGAAAATCGGAGAGGGCAACGCTACCGGGGAAGATCAGCATGGGGGTAAACCAATGGGCAGTTCATCAAGAGGGTATGATAGCGGAAAGTGGGGCAGGATTGTAGGCGATTGCCATGCCAACTCAATGCCGCCCTGTCACACCAACGGTTCGCGCAGACGGGCCATGCAGTGTGGGTAATCTTCAGATGAAACCCGCAATCAGCAATGGCAGGTAATCCGCAGGTGCAAGGTACACTTACCCGGCTTAGCTTTTCATGATGAAATACGTGCCGGCGGCGGCAACGCCCATCCACGCGATAACCGCCCCAAAGCCGAACATTTCTGAGAGTGTTCCCATAAAAATCAACATCAACAACGCGAGTGCCAGTAAACCGTTGCCTAGCCAGAAGTTAGTGTTGTTCATTTGAAAGCTCCATTAATCCTGTTCAAGTGGGTTATTGTAGGTGAAGATCGTCCTGCCCTGCTTGTTTTATAGCAGATTTTTTCATAAGCGCTTGTGGTATTGAATTATTACCGTTTATCGGTGGCTTTGAGCCGTCGCCGCCGTCCGTGACCTTGGTGTTGCTTACTGTGATCTATACCCCTCCCATGTTTAATGCAGTCAATGGAGGGAAGGCATGGTACAACGAGCAGAGCGCAGTATTGCACGGATCGGCATGGGAGTATTGGCGTTGTTATTAGCAGGATGTGGCGGCAATGGTGGTGGCGTGGCGCAATCACAACTCAGCGTGATTCCGCGTGTTGTTGCAGAACCCGCGCTGGCGAATCGCTTGAGGGGAAATCTGGAACGTTGGCTTACGCAAACCGTGGCACAACCGGATGTGGTAAGTGCCACGCTATTGTTTGATGTGCCGCGTGAGCAATTCCGTTACGCGGGGGCACAAGGTTTGGCAAATCCGCAAACCGGGGAGGCATTGACCACTGCGCATCCGTTCCGGGTTGCGAGTATTTCCAAGGTATTCACGGCAACCGTGGTGTTGCAGTTGGTGGAGGAGGGCTATTTCAGCTTGGATACGCCGTTGTCGCGTTTGCTGGATGATGCCATGCTACCTCCGGGGTATACGCTGGATGATTTGCATGTGATCAATGGGGTGAAATCCGGCGGCAGTATCACGGTGCGCCAATTGCTGCAACACACGGCGGGTTTGCGGGATTACCTTGCCGATACTCCCACGGTTCAGGACGGTAACGGCTTATTTGCGCAAATGCTCAGCGAAGTAGTCAGCAATAGCGGACGTGGGTTGGCATCACGTCAGTGGAGCGGTCGGGGATTATTGGCACATTACCTGAGTACCGGTTTGGGGCGCAATGCGTTAGCTGCACCGGGGCGGCAGTTCGAATACAGTGATACCCATTACTTGCTGTTGGGTTTGGTAGTGGAGCGTGCTACCGGGCAGTCGCTGACCAGCCAATACCGCGCCCGTATTTTTAACCGCTTAGGCATGGCGCATACTTGGCATGAAAGCTTTGAAACCGGGCGTGGTGCCGTAGCGCACCATTTCTATACGCTTTCCGCAGGCAATTACCTTGATATGACGGCGACACCTTTAAGCATGTCGGCGGCATGGGCAAGCGGTGCTTTGGTGTCGACGGGCGATGATTTGTTGCGGTTTTTCCGTGCCTTGATGCAAGGGGAATTGTTCCGTGAACGGGCGACCTTGCAGCAGATGCGGCAAACCAATGCCGTTAGCCCCAACTACGGCTTGGGCTTGCAACGGGCAGTGGTGAATGGGCGTGAAGTCTGGGGTCATGCCGGGTTTTGGGGAACGCTGATGTTGCATGACCCGGCGCAGGATGCGTATCTGGTGATGAGTGTGAATCAAGCCAACCGCGATATGTATAAGGAGGCGGCGGGGGTGTTGACTGCTACCCAAAACGCCGGGTTCTGAGTGGCAGGTTCTGGCGCAGTGCTTACGGTTTGGCTTGCGCCAGTGCTTTATCCCAAGCGCTGACTTCTTTGGAACGGTCTTTGTGGATGCTGTTTTGACTTTGAGCAACGCAATATCCATTTCGTGTGACACGAATTCGACCTATGAAACAAGGTTGGTATAACGGTGGCTCAAGCAGGTAAATACCAATATATTGTAGGGTATAATCAACACAAATGGTGATTTTCCATGCATAAATAAACGGTTTGGGGGTTTGCCATTATACTTCTTGCGGGTCATTGTGCGGAACGGAGGGATTGATCAGGTTGCGCGGCAAACCTCGCCCTTCAGGGAGGGGAGGATAGCGCGGGAGGCAAAGCCTCCCTATGTTCGGAGTGTGTTTAGTGGGGTATCTGCTGCTGTTTACCAATGCCGAAACCGCCACTTTTAATCTATAATGGGCTTATGCAACGATTACAAGCCTTCCAATACGAACTCATGCCCGACGGTGAAACCCAGCGTCAACTTCGCCGTTTCGCGGGGTCATGCCGTTTCGTTTACAACAAGGCGTTAGCATTGCAGCAAGCCAACCATGAAGCGGGTGAAAAGTTCATCGGTTACATGGCAATGGCAAAACACCTGACCGCATGGCGCAACGGTGATGAAACGCCTTGGCT
>CAYQTB010000070.1:0-12389 GCA_964420315.1 uncultured Thiothrix sp.
AATGTGGCGGGCAATAAAATCGTCGTGTTGTTCCAATTCGTACAAAGTTGTCATTCAGTCGTTACCTGCTGTGTTCTTCCCCCCCATCCCCAACCCTTCCCCCGCAAGGGGTGAAGGGAGTAAAGAGGAAGAAGGGAGTGCCTCTTGTTCCTTCCCCCCTTGCGGGGGAAGGTTAGGATGGGGGGTTCTTAAAAATTACTCGTCACATTCCGCTTTGTAGGCTTCTGCGTCCATCAATTCGCCCAGCGCGTCTTCGTCATCCACGCGCATCACGAACAGCCAACCGTCACCGTAAGGGTCGGAATTGATCAGTTCAGGGGAATCTTGCAACGCTTCGTTACTTTCCAGAATCACCCCTGGTACAGGCGCGTAAATATCCGATGCGGCTTTCACCGACTCGGCGACCGCGCAACCGTCTTCCGCGCCGTATTCCGTGCCTACTTCCGGCAAATCAACGTGTACCAAGTCACCCAGCAGTTCTTGTGCGTGGTCGGTAATGCCAACAGTCACCGTGCCGTCGCCATTGTCGCGTACCCATTCGTGGGATTTGGTGTATTTCAGGTCAGAAGGGATATTGCTCATGTGTCACTCCAAAAATTTGATTACAAAACAGATTTGCCATTGCGGGCGAACACAGGTTTCACCACTTTCGCTGGGTGCAATTTGCCGCGAATATCCACGTTACAGGTATCCCCACAACTTACTGGCACACGCGCCAACGCAATCGCTACGCCGAGTGTAGGCGAAAAAGTACCACTGGTGATTTCTCCCTCACCGCCTTCACCAATAACTTTCATGTGGCTGCGCAATACGCCCTTGCCTTCCAGCACCAGCCCGACGAATTTTTGCGAAATACCCGCCGCTTTCTGGGCTTCCAACGCGCTGCGCCCGATAAAGTTACGCTCAGCAGGCTGCCATGCAATTGTCCAGCCAAGACCGGAAATCAGCGGGGAAGTGGTTTCGTCCATATCCGTGCCGTACAGGTTCATGCCCGCTTCCAGACGCAAGGTGTCGCGTGCGCCCAAACCAATCGGCTTGATGCCAGCCGCCAGCAATGCGTCCCACACTTTGTGCGCTTGTTCATTGGGGAACATCATTTCAAAGCCGTCTTCGCCAGTGTAACCCGTGCGGGCAATGAACCAATCGTTGACGAATGCGCCGTAAAAGGTTTTCAGCGGTTCGACGATGGCGACTTCATCCGCAGGCATAATGCCCAGCACTTTGGCGCGTGCATTCGGGCCTTGCACTGCGATCATGGCAAGGTCGTCGCGTTCAGTCAGGGTTGCGTCGAAATTGGCGATTTGCTGTTGCATCCACGCAATGTCTTTGGCGCGTGTGCCTGCATTGACGACAATGCGCCATTGGGTAGCGGTGATGAAATACACGATCAAATCGTCAATGACTGTACCTTCGGGAGTCAACATGCAGCTATACAACGCTTTACCGGACTCTTTCAGCTTGTCGACATTGTTGGCGAGCAGGTATTGCAAAAACGCTTTGGATTGCGCCCCAACAAGATCGAGGATGACCATGTGGGACACGTCAAACATACCAGCATCGTTGCGGACTTGGTGGTGTTCTTGCAATTGTGAGCCGTAGTGGATGGGCATTTCCCAACCCGCGAAATCGACCATTTTCGCAGCGGATTCAAGGTGCTTGGCGTAAAGTGCAGTACGTTGCATTGTGTTATTCCCAACTAACAGGCATAAAAAAAGGGCGACAGACCGCTTAAAGTCTGCCGCCCCTCTGTCCTGTTACCTGAGAGATTCCCGTTGCCGGTTACTACCCTTCGGTGAGTGCGTCCGCACTGCTCTCCAGAGTCAGATTTAGTCCTGCCAGTCCTGTTGCCTGAGCGTTTCCGGGCGGAATTGCGCCTTCGGCGGTTGCAATATGGTTAAACTATATGCAACTCTCTTCTGCCAGTGTTTACTGAATGCGGGGGATTGTAGCGGATGCAGTGCGGCAACTAAAGCACCATTTACGCCTGTGCGGTGAAAAGGGTTTGAACAGGGCAACTGCGTTAATGCGCTACCATCGGCGTAACGTTCGTCTGCTTGCCCTGCTTATCGTAGTTGTACAATAATGAGTCTTTTTGCACACTAATGCTTTCTGCGGATAAACGTTTAAACCGTCACTCAGCAAGTGGCTTGGCGCAGAAACAGAGGTCACGGTACTGCTTTACTCATTGCCATACTGCGCATACTTGGATGTGGTGACATGATCGACTTAGTTTTTAGTACCCCCATTAGCGGTGTACTGTATTCCCATTGTAATAGACTGGATTTACATCAACCGCCAACAACCCTTATGGAAAATAACGCATGATGCAACGTACTTTCAACCTCGTAGGCAACACTGCCCTCGCTTACGCCCTACTCTCCGGCACGGCAATGGCGGACTGGGTGCTGGATAATACCCAATCTGCCCTGTATTTCGCTTCCATCAAAGCAGACCACATTGCCGAAATCCATACGTTCAAAACCCTCTCTGGTGCGATTACTAAGGCAGGACAAGGTTCGTTGAACATTGACTTAGCAAGCGTCAGCACCAATATCGACATCCGCGACCAACGGATGCGCGAACAATTGTTTGATACCCAGCAGTTTGCGACAGCGAGCGTCAGCGTCGATTTGAGCAAAACCGGCGTGAAACCCGGTATCCAGACCGTTAATGTCATGCTGGATTTGCATGGCGTGAAAAAAGAAATTTCCGCCACCGTTGCGATCACCGAAGTCGGCAACACCGTGCAAGTAAGCACCGTTGCCCCGATTATGTTGGATGCTGCGAATTTTGACCTAGCGGCTGGCATCACCGCTTTGCGTGAAATCGCGGAACTGCCCAGCATCAGCAATGCCGTGCCAGTCACTTTTTTCCTGAGCTTTGTAAAACAAGCTGAGGCTAACGCGCCGCCAAACCCCGCGTGATCTGATTAGCCAAATCCGCCAGCAAATGGCTTTGCGCTTGCACCAACCCTGTCACCCCCGCCTGTGGGGTTTGGCGGGTGAGTGCCACTGGCTCAGTGGTGAGGATTTTACCATCACCGCCTGCCTGAAGTTGCCATACCCCACGCAACCACGCTTTGCCACCCGGCGTGCCATCAAACTGATCCAGTTTCACCACCACTTGATATTGCGGCGTTTGGCTAAGTTCCCACGGCACGGTTTGCACCCGCGTAGCAGGCAAACGCATTTGTAAGTGTTGGGCTAAGGTGCGTTGGAATTCATCTTCCAACTGACCGCCCCATAAGTGCGTGTCGGATATTTCCAAGGTCGTCGCATCTTTGCGAATCACCATGCCCTCGCGATCCAGCAAGGCGGGTAAGGTAATTGAACCAATGCCAACGCTGTTAATGGGTTTTGTCATAGCCACTGCCGCCACACTGCCCACATCCGCTGACAAGGTGTGGTATTGCGTGGGCGTGCTGGAACACGCACCCAACAACGCCAAGCATAAGAACACGCTGATTCTAGTAGACATTGCTCACTCTCCAACCAAGTAATACCACTTGCCGCCCTCTTTCACAAACTGGCTGGTTTCGTGCAACCTGCCGATTTGTTCACCGTCACGGTAGCTGGCAATGAATTCAACGATACCTCGTGAATCCTGTTCCCCGCCCAACGTCGTGCGCACAATTTCCAAGCCTAACCACTCCGTCGCTGGCAATTGCAGCAAACCCTTTTTACTGGGGCGGGTGCTGCTGTGCCAACTGCGGTGCAAATACGCGCCATTACGCAACACATACGCACTGTAACGTGAACGCATCAGGGCTTCTGCTGTGAGCGCGGACTTACCATCGTGATACGGGCGACAACACTGGTTATAGGTTTTATCGGAGCCACACGGGCAGTTATTCATCATTACTCCTGTTCGTTGTTAGCAGGGCGTATGCCACAAAACGCCACTTATTACTTGAATTCACCTGATTTAGCAAACATCGTGTACACTGCTGTGCAAGGCAACACCATGACAAGGACAACGCATGAACTACCATTTTGATTCTCCTGCCAATGCCGCAGAACTGCACACCGATTGCGTCGTGGTCGGTGTTTACAAACACGCCAAACTCTCGGCGGCAGCGGCGCAACTTGATGCTGCCAGCGCAGGCGCGATTAGCCAACACTTGGATTTCGGCGATTTCACCGGCGATAAAAACCGTACCAGTATGCTGTACAACTTGCCCGGCGTGACCGCCAAACGGGTGCTGCTAATCGGCATGGGCGAAAAAGACAAACTCACGCTGGAAGCCTTAACCCTGATGACGCAAGCAGCGGTCAACCTACTCAAAACCGCCAAAGTGAACAACGCCGTTTCCTTTCTGACCGACGAAATCGCCAGCGAATACATTGAAGCCGCAGTGCGCCAATCGGTTATCGCGGTGGCGGATACGCTCTACACCTTCGACACTTACAAGAGCAAAAAAGACGATGCGCCGCGCACCGCGCTAGAAAGTTGGACAGTCGCACACACGATTGCCGGTGAATTCACCACCGCACTATTGCAAGGCAATGCGATTGCCGAAGGAATGCGCGTCAGCCGTGACCTTGCCAATAGCCCAGGCAATGTTTGCACCCCGACGTATCTGGCTGATATTGCCAAAGAACTGGCGAACTCTTCCAACAAAGTTGACATCAATATCCTCGAAGAAGCCGATATGGAAGCCCTCGGCATGGGTTCCTTCCTTTCCGTTTCCAAGGGCAGCGCCGAAGATGGCAAAATGATCATCCTGCAATACCACGGCGGTCATTCAGGCGATGCGCCGTTTGTCCTCGTTGGCAAAGGCATTACGTTTGATACCGGCGGTATTTCGCTCAAGCCGGGCAATGCGATGGATGAAATGAAATTTGACATGAGCGGTGCTGCCAGCGTGATCGGCACATTGACCGCGTGTGTCGCCATGCAATTACCCATGAACGTGATCGGCGTGATTGCCGCTGCCGAAAACATGCCCGGCAGCAAAGCCAGCAAACCCGGCGACATTGTTACCAGTATGTCGGGCAAAACCATTGAAATCCTCAACACCGATGCCGAAGGTCGCTTGGTGCTGTGCGACGCACTGACCTATGTGGAACGCTTTAACCCTGTTGCTGTGGTCGACATTGCAACACTTACTGGTGCGTGCATTACCGCCTTGGGTCATCATATCAGCGGTCTGCTGAGTAATAACGAGTCACTCGCGGACGAAATACTCGCAGCGGGCAAACAAGCCAATGACGAAGCTTGGCGCTTGCCGATGGGTGAAAAATACCATGACCAACTCAAAAGCAACTTTGCCGATCTCGCCAATATCGGCGGGCCACCCGGTGGCACGATCACCGCAGCGTGCTTTTTGTCACGTTTTACCGAAAGTTACCCGTGGGCGCATCTCGACATTGCGGGTACGGCATGGAAAAGCGGTGCAGCCAAAGGCGCAACCGGTCGTCCAGTTCCCCTGCTATGCCAATTGCTGATTAATCGCGCTAAAGCATGACTAAGATTGATTTTTACGTCGGAAAAACCAACAGCTTGCAGGCGCGGTTATTACTCGCTTGCAAGGTGGTGATGAAAGCACACCAGCAACAATTGCACACGTATATTCACACGGATGCGCCGACAACCAGTGGTAAATTGGATGAATTACTATGGACATTTAACGAACTGGCGTTCATTCCGCACGCGCTTGCACCAGCACAAGGACAAAACGTGCGCATTTTGATCGGTCACGACCACGAACCGATGGAAAATTGCGGCTTGCTTATCAATCTTTCCAATGAAATACCCGCATTTTTCTCACGTTTTGAGCGTTTAGCCGAGATTTTAGATCAGGAAGAACCCGTAATACACGCTGGTCGTAAACGCTACCAGTTTTACCGTGACCGGGGCTATAATCTGGACTACCATCAACTCAAGATTTAATAACTCGGAATAATAATGCGCGAAGACTTCGATAAAACCATTCGTATTCCCGTCGTTACTGATCTGGTGCGTGCCGGTAATGCTGAAATTGTTGAGCAGGTAAAAAATCCTCATGCCCGTCAGCAACGCCGCCAGGTATTTGAGCAACGCCTCAAAGAACGCATCGACGAACTCAAATCCGCCACCGGACAAGACGAATATTCGGGTTTAGCCCGCGCTCACGCTATCCGCTCAGAAGGCAATCAGCAAACCACAACGCAATCTCAACCTTCCCGCATTGATCCCACCGTGGAAAAACGCATTGATAAAGCCCGTGACGACCTTATCCGTGAACTCGCTGGGATGTTGCCGCCGTAAAAACCCGCTATAATGCCGCTCTTTTCCGGTTTAAAAGCAGCGGCACATGGACAAGACCTACCAACCTCAAGACATCGAACAACGCTGGTATCAGCACTGGGAACGCAGCGGCTATTTCGCCCCCTCTGGCGACGGCAAGCCGTATTGCATCATGATCCCGCCGCCGAACGTCACCGGCACGTTGCACATGGGGCACGGTTTCAACCAGATGGTGATCGACACCCTGATTCGCTACCACCGCATGAAGGGCGACAAAACCCTCTACCAACCCGGCACTGACCACGCGGGCATCGCCACGCAAATGGTGGTGGAACGCCAATTGCTCGCCCAAGGTGTGACCCGCCACGACTTGGGGCGCGAGAAGTTCCTCGAAAAAGTCTGGGAGTGGAAAGGGCAATCCGGCGACACCATCACCCGTCAATTGCGCCGTTTGGGGACAACACCCGACTGGAGCCGCGAACGCTTTACGATGGACGAAGGCTTGTCGGAAGCGGTGCGCGAAGTGTTTGTGCGCCTGCATGAAGAAGGCTTGATCTATCGCGGCAAGCGTCTGGTGAACTGGGATACCGTGCTGCACACCGCCGTTTCCGACCTTGAAGTGGTGTCCGAAGAAGAGAACGGCAATATGTGGCACTTCCGCTATCCCGTTGCGGATGCTGTGGGCAATGCCACCGACGAATGCCTGATCGTTGCGACCACGCGCCCGGAAACCCTGCTGGGTGACTCCGCCGTGGCGGTGAACCCGAAAGACGCGCGTTACCAGCATTTGATCGGCAAAAACGTGGTGCTGCCGCTGGTGGGGCGCTTGATTCCGGTGGTGGGCGACGATTACGCTGACCCCGAAAAAGGCACGGGTTGCGTAAAAATTACCCCGGCACACGATTTCAACGACTATCAGGTGGGCAAGCGTCACGGCTTACCGCTGATCAATATTTTCACCATTGATGCCTGTATCAACGCCGTTGCGCCGGAAAAATACCAAGGCTTGGAGCGTTACGCTGCCCGCAAACAAATCGTGGCGGATATGGACGCGCTCGGCTTGCTGGATAAAATCGAAGACCATAAGCTGATGGTGCCGCGTGGCGACCGCTCCGGCACGGTGATCGAACCTTACCTCACTGACCAGTGGTACGTGGATTTGACCCGCGAGACGCTGGACGATGGGCGACCCGGCGGCAAGACTGCGATTGCACAACCCGCGATTGACGTGGTGGCCAACGGCGAAGTGCGCTTCATTCCCGGCAACTGGGTCAATACCTACAACCACTGGATGAACAACCTCGACGACTGGTGCATTTCACGCCAGTTGTGGTGGGGGCATCGCATCCCGGCGTGGTATGACGAGGCGGGCAATGTCTACGTGGCGCGTTCCGAAGCGGAAGTACGCAGCAAATACAGCCTGCCTGCTGACCTGCCGTTGCAGCAGGACGAGGACGTGCTGGATACGTGGTTCTCCTCCGCGCTGTGGCCGTTTTCGACCCTCGGCTGGCCGAATGTGGATGACGAAGCCCTGAAAACGTTTTACCCGACCCAAATGCTGATGACTGGCTTCGACATCATCTTCTTCTGGGTGGCGCGGATGATTATGTTCGGCAAAAAGTTCATGAATGAGGTACCGTTCCGCGACGTGTACATTCACGGGCTGGTGAAGGATGCAGATGGCGCGAAAATGTCCAAATCCAAGGGCAATGTACTTGACCCGCTCGACATTATCGACGGCATCGACCTCGAAGCACTGGTTGCCAAACGCACCAGCGGCATGATGCAGCCACAACTCGCCGCGAAAATCGACAAAGCCACCCGCAAGCAATTCCCCGATGGCATTGAACCGCACGGCACGGACGCGCTGCGCTTTACCTTTGCCTCGTTCGCCACCGCTGGGCGCGACATCCGCTTTGACATGCAGCGGCTGGAAGGCTACCGCAATTTCTGCAACAAGCTGTGGAATGCGGCGCGTTACGTGCTGATGCAGTGCGAAGATCAGGATACCGGGTTGGACGCATCCTTACCCGTCGAATATTCAGCGGCGGATCGCTGGATCATTTCCTTGCTGCAACAAACCGAAGCCGAAGTTGCCGACCACATCGACAACTACCGTTTCGACCTTGCGGCGAAAGCGATGTACGAATTTAGCTGGCACGAATACTGCGACTGGTACCTGGAACTGACCAAACCGATCTTGGGCAAAGCCAACGACAATCAGGCCGCCAAGCGTGGTACGCGCCAGACCTTGGTGCGCGTGCTGGAAGCGGCGTTGCGGTTGATGCACCCGATCATGCCCTTCATCACTGAAGAAATTTGGCAGAACATCAAAGGCTTGGCGGGCGTGTCCGGCGATTCCATCATGCTGCAACCCTACCCCGTCGCCGACATGAGCAAGGTCGACGCGGCAGCACTGGCAGAAATCGAATGGGTGAAAGCCTTCATCATGGGCATCCGCCGCATCCGTTCCGAGATGGACATCAAGCCGGGGCAAGTGCTGGACGTGCTGCTGCAAAATTGGAGCGCAAGCGACCAGGCGATGTATGCCACCAGCGAAGCGTTTGCGCGTACCTTGGCAAAAGTCGGCAGCGTCACCTGGCTGGAAGCGGGTGCAGATGCGCCGGAATCGGCTACCGCGCTGGTGGGCGAAATGCAAATCCTGATCCCGCTGGCTGGCCTGATCGACAAGGACGCAGAAATCGCCCGCTTGAGCAAGGAAATTGAGAAATTGCTGAAGAATCTGACGGGCTTGGAAGGTCGGCTGAATAATCCGGCGTTTGCGGATAAAGCACCAGCGGCAGTGCTGGAACAGACGCGCAAACAGGCGGATGAGCAGCGCGTGGCGTTGGGGCAGTTGCAGGGGCAGTTGGAGAAGATAAGGGCGTTGTAAGTTTATTTTTGTCTGGCATAACTACAACTATTGACATTACCACCCCACCGTTTAAAATAAGTTGCATACTTTATTTTAAACGGTGGGTTATAGTTTATGATTAACAAACGTCCTCGCTCTCAACCCCGTATGTTGCAAGACATTATTCAAGAGATCACAACCCGACAGGAGTTACCTTATGGAACAGACATACGATTTGAAAACAATGGTCGACGAGTCAGATCAGATAAAGTCTGTCGTTGGATTCCGTTTGGAAAACTACAGCAAGAAGATGCCACGGTAGAGGACTTAATTGCTCGACTATCCAAAAGAATTTCGGGTATAGATTTTGATAGCATTGAAGTCTACAGTCCCAATGCAACCAAATTTAATCGTAATAAGACTCTGAAAAAGCTAAGAGAGATGGAAGGATTACCAACACCACAAGAGGAATATGCCAGACAAATTTATGAAGAAACAAGGTCAGATATAAAAAGAAAGATTGAACAAGGTTATGATAGAGACACCGTTTTAGATGCTTATTTAACATCATTAATGGCTAACTATTCATCAAGAGAAATATCTGATGCAGTACAAAACATAGAGGATAATGATTGGTAGTCGAATATTTAAACTAAAATTTAAACAAGGTGCGCTAGTATGCAAATAACGTTAGATATACCCGAACAATATTTAGTCGACCAATCGCCTATAGAATTTGGCAAACGCATCAAACTGTACGCTGCGCTAGTCATGTTCCAATCAGGCAGTATGTCTGCTGGTGCTGCATCCGAGTTTGCGGGAGTTGATCGCTTCACTTTTATCGCCGAATGCCAGAAACACAACATTCCGTTGGTCGATTTCGCACCGGAAGAACTGGATGCAGAACTCGAAGACTTGCGGAAGATTGCCTGATGCTGATTATTGCCGACTCATCCGCGCTGGTCGCGCTCGCTGAATGCGATATGTTGCACTTGTTAGACATGCTATTTCAGGAAATCCGCGTTCCCCGCCCTGTATTTGAGGAATGCACCTTTCCCGGCAAACCACATGCCAGCCGTTTGGCGGCATACCTCGCTGACAAAACCATCGACATTGATCTTTCGCCTTATATTTTCTCGATCAATGGCTTGGGACGGGGCGAACTACACGCAATGGCACTGTACCGCTACTTGCACGCTGACAGATTTTTAGTTGATGACCAACGTGCCAAAAAAGTTGCCACTTTGAACGGAATAAGCACTATCGGCAGTGTTGGCATCTTGCTACGCGCCAAAGAAAGAGGCTTGATTCCAGCCATCAAGCCACATGTTGCCGCTATTCAACGTTCCGGTGTGTATTTGAGTGATCGGGTTGTGAAACATGCGTTGGAATTGGCGGGTGAAGACTAGACCACAACAGCAACTCACGCAAACAACAACTGCTGCCCCCCCCGCTCCGCCACCAACCTCGCCAAATCAACACTCTTCCCGTGCAAAACCGCATTGTAGGCACGGCGGATTTCCTGTTCCGCAGGGCTATCCATAAACCGCAGCACCGAAGCCGCGACGTATTCCCGCTCCAGCTCAAAACTGAGCCATTGCCGATCCAGCGTTTCCGCCACCGACCCCGTGGTATTCGAGCCACCGAAAATATCTACCACCAAATCCCCCGGTTCGGTCAGGAACTTGATGAAAAACTCCGGCAACTTGGCAGGAAACCGCGCCGGATGGCTCTTGACCCCCAGCAGCTTGCAGCCGGACAGATACCCGCCATTCGATTCCGTATTGGGGATTTGCAGCAGGTTGGACGGGATAGCCCCGCCATTGTCCTTGCCAAAACTGCCCGAAATGTCATGCCCGGACGGACGTTTTGCCGGGGTATAAAACGCCTCCGGCGCTTCCAGCAGCTTTTTCATGCGCGGACTGTATTCTGCCAACACCTTGCTGACATCGGCTTTAGGCCACTCGGTCTTGCTGAACCACCAGACCGTATTCACCGAATCCTTCGCCCGCAGCTTACGCTTGTTCACCCACTCAATTGGGCTGGGCAGCTTCGACGGGTTGTACCAATAAAAATCTTCCGCCAGCGTAAACCCAAGTTCATCGCAGAACTTCAGCAACACCCGGAAATTGTACAAACTCCGCGCAGGCACACCCTTCTGATACGCCCCCCCCCCAAATCCAGCACAAAACTGCCATCTGGCTTCAGCTTCTGGAACACCAGCTTGCCAAACGCTGCCAACCACTCCACGTATTCGTGCTGCTCCTTATTGCCGTACTCCTTCTTGCGTTGCAGCGCAAACGGTGGGCTGGTCATTACCAGATTCACGCTTTCATCCGGCAACTTCGCCAGCATCTCCAGCGAATCAGCGCAATACATCGCACCACGCACCGAATGGTAAGCAGGCTGGATACCAAGATCAAAAAGCATTGGGCTATTCCTTAAGCAAACTGTTTAACTTACAATCAAAAAGATGAAAATACATCCAGACAAACAACGACTTGATGTCCTGTTCCCATACATCCGCCAATATCAGGCGTTAGCGGAAAAACACGGCATTAATGACATTTTTCAGGACAATGGCGGCAAACTTCTGCAAGTCATCCTGACTACCAGTCTCGAAGTGTTGCCGGGGCGCGAAGGTAATGATGCCAGAGATGCGGCTGGAAACGAATACGAACTTAAGTCGGTCAACACATCACTGACCAAGAGCTTTTCCACCCACCACCACATGAACCCGACGATTATCGCTAAATACCGACAGGTAGATTGGGTGTTTGCCGTCTACAAAGGCATTGAACTGCAACAGATTTTTGTACTGAAACCAGAACAGATGGAGTCATTCTACGCCAAATGGGAAAAGAAATGGCACGATGATGGAGGCAAGGACTTGACATCCTCCCCTCCCTAAAGGAAGGGGATTCCTACGGGAGCTAAGCGGCAAGGCTTCACCCCTTCGGTGGGTTCTTGCTTCATCGAGGGGCGTAATACCCCATCTCCACAAGCTAACAAGCGGTGTCCCCGCTCTAAAACGTTGATCGCGCCGACGACATCGGCGTGGTTTTCGTAGCCACATTCCACACACGCAAACCGCGCTTGGGTCTGGCGGTTATCTGCCGACACATGGTGACAAGCCGGGCATTCTTGGCTGGTGTGATGCGGTGGTACTGCAAACAACATGCCGCCCTTCCATGCCATTTTGTAGTCGAGTTGCCGCCGGAACTCTCCCCAACCTTGGTCGAGAATGGCTTGGTTTAAGCCGGATTTTTGGGCTACATTCGTGCCGGGGTTTTCTGCCGTGCCTGCC
>CAYQTB010000071.1:0-12215 GCA_964420315.1 uncultured Thiothrix sp.
TTTATTTATTAATTGGTTTATAATGGAGTCTACGTCTTTCCCGACGAAAATCACTAATAACAAGATGGGGGTTTACATGCGTGTGAGCAATATCATTCCAATCGTGCTAATGTCTAGCGTACTGGTCGCTTGTGGCGGCGGAACCGGTGCTTCGCTATCCGTACCGGCAACGACAACTACAAGTGGTAGCAACAATGACACGACGACAAATGCGGGGAGCAATACCTCGACCAGTGGCACGACCGGTATACCCACGGGGATAGTAGGGGGCGTTGGTGGTACGATCGGTGGCACAACATCGGGTGAAACTGGCGCTGGTAATGCTGCCAATACCAGCAGCAGTTTCCGATTGCTAACACGCAATGCCGTGGATGCTGCCTATAGCGACGCTCTAGAACGCTTAATCACGGTCAGCACCGAACCCGATAGTGCGCTGACTATCATCAATCCAGTCAATGGCGAACAACAAGCCGTCATCTTGACGCTTGCACCGACTAGCCTAGCCCTCAGCCCGGATGGCAAAACGGCGGTTGTCGGGCATAAGAATGCCGTCACGCACGTGAATTTGCAAACTGCCAGCGTTGTGAAGGCGCATAACAATCTCAATGTGGATATTTTTGACATTGCCCTCGATGCACAGGGGACAGCGTATGCCACACCGCAGAGCAACGACCTGTGGGGAACGCTCAAGTCAATTAATCTGAGCACCGGCATGGTGGGGTCTAGCCTATCGGTGGTGCAAATGGGTGGTTCCTACCTGCAATTAGCTCCTAGTTTGAACGCACTTTATCTGTTCGATAAAGGCACACTCCCCGTCGATCTGATCAAAGCGGATACGAGCACCGCCCCGCCAATTGGGTTGTATGATTCCCCGTATAATGGCGATTACGACATCGGTGGGGCAGCAGGCAAAGGGCTGTGGCTCACGGAAGATGATGCTTACATATTGACGGCGGGCGAAACCCTATTCCGCACGGCGACCGCGCAAGACCAAGACATGCTTTACCAGCGCAGCGTGTCGGACAACGATAACGATCCAACCACCACGTTGTTGCACGCTGACCATTCGCAGGAAGCAGGGAAATTTGTGGTCATTTTGGATAAGGGCATTACCGGTACAGGTTCTGATTTCCGTCTGAAAACCTACAGCACACCACAACTGGTCTTGAGCGAAGAAAAAAAGCTCAGTGAGACGGATTTGAATAACAGTGGTGATCCCGTGATTCCGCAATTTGCGTTCTTCAACAGCGATGGCTCGAAACGGTATGCGGTTATGAAACAAGGCACGCGAACTTATTTGCAAGCGTTCTAATCATTATTTTTTATATAAACAAACGTAGGGGCTATCAATGGAAACCAAGCACATTTTGCCAGTATTAGTAGCAGGCACGTTATTGACAGCGTGCGGCGGTGGTTCAACCACTTCCAGCACGACTACAGGCGGTACGAGCACGGGGATTATTACGACCAATAACACCAATACTACGCTGGCGGATGCCAGCAGCGTTTATACCGGCAGCCGTGCCTTGGCATTGCTGGATACCGCAAACAGCATGGCATTCGTCGATCTGGTGTTGGGCACGGAAAATATCAATGACAACATTACCGCGCCGCGTCCAGCCGATGCCAGTGCACCCGCTGTGACCAACACGGCACAAGCCAATTTATTGCAATCCCAACGGATTTTGTCTGCACTGGCAGCACAACACCTTACCGCACAGCGCTATCAAGCCCGTGCAGTCAACGAAAGCGATACCTGCCCCGGCGGTGGCACTGCCTCGGTAACAGGCGAAGTGGATGACACCACTTTCACTGGCACACTGCAAGTCACTTACAACCAATGCAAAAGCGAAAACGTTGTCACCAACGGCACGGCGATGCTGGTTATCCATGCGGTCAATATTGCCTACCTTGCACCGACCTCCTACACCGTCAGCATGAAGGGCTTGAGCATTCGGGTTGACGATGTACCTTACACCGCAACAGGCACACTGCGCACCGACCTGAACGTTACCACTGGGCAAACCACCTTGCTGGTGAACCAATACCAACGCAACCTCAGCACCGGTAAGCAACAACTTACCGAAGCGGCAAAAATGATCGTGGAAAGCAGCGGTTACACCGACATTAACGGCAAATTCTGCGAAGGCACACAAGGTTGCGTCACCGCCAGCACGGTTAAGCCGTTTATGTTTGCCGCCGATGGCGTTCCCCTCGAAGGTGAGTTGATCCTGAATGGTGCAGCCAACAGCAAAGTGCAAGTGATTGCGCAAGGTTACGACACATCGACCCCATCACAGCGCAAATTGCAGGTCAATCTGGACAGCAATGGTGACGGTGTGTATGAATCACCGTCGGTACGTCATGAATCCGTGCTGAAAAACTTCTCCGTCAACACCAATACCGCGCCAACAGCCATTGTTTCCTTACCCACTGCGGTAACGCTAGGGGCAACCTTCACGCTGGATGGCAGCCAATCCACTGACCCCGAAGGCGATTTCCTCGCGTATCAATGGACAGTGGAAACGGCGCCGCAAGGCAGTACTGCTACGCCCGTCGCCGCCAATACCATGACAGCAAGCTTCACGCCGGATACGCAAGGCACGTATACCTTCAGCTTGAAAACAACCGATGCCTTCGGTGCAACCCACGTTGCCAGCAAAAACATCACGGTGATGGCAGCGGCTAACCCCTTAAGCGGCAACGCGGTGGATGCCGCCTATAGTGATACCTTGGATCAATTGATTACGGTCAGCAGCCAGCCCGGCAATGCATTGAACATCATTAACCCGACTAGCGGTAGACAACTCACCGTTGGTTTGCCACTAGCGCCTACCAGCCTCGCGCTCAGTGCCGATGGCATGACAGCCGTCGTGGGTCATAACGGTGCACTGACGCATGTCGATCTGGAAATGGGGGAAATTGTAAACTTCCACAACAATTTGGGCTTTAAGGTGTTTGACATCGCATTAGGCAATGACGGCAAAGTCTACGCCACGCCGCCTGCGAGTATGCAGTGGAACTATTTGTACGTGATTGACCTTGCCAGCGGTCAAGTGCAGGAAGACAGCGGTACACAACGCCTGTTCGGTGGTGCACGCCTGCAAGCCGTGCCGAGTCTGAAAGCCGTTTACACCCTAGATACCGACCTTGCGAGCAACGATTTGAATCGCTACGACATCAGTACCGCCCTGCCGCAGTGGTTGTATGATTCGCCGTACCAGGGGCAATACGATGTCGGTGCTGCCAACAGCAATATGTGGAGCACTGACGATGGCATGTATTTGCTGACCGCAGGTGGTAGCTTGTTCCAAACAGCGGCACAGCAAAGCGCGGATATGCGTTACCAACGCAGCGTTGCGGATGATGATCGCAACTCCGCCACGTATTTGTTGCACGCTGACCATTCGCAAAAAGCCGCAAAGTTTGTGGCGATTGAAGCGACGGCTGACAGCTACCGCTTGAAGACGTATACCACGCCATTGCTGAATCTTGATAACAGCTTGTCGTTGCAAGGCTTGAGCATTGATGGCAGTAGCACAGTGGTCAAACCGGGCTTTGTGTTCTTCAATGCGAATGGCACGGAACGCTATAGTGTGCTGGAGCAAGGTGGCAAAAGCTACGTGATGGCGTTTTAATCACTGCATGTTTCCCATAAAAAAGCCCCGCGAATGCGGGGCTTTTTTTGTCTGTAAGCGAGAAGAATCTTACTTCTCAGCTTCCAACGCTTTCTTGCGTTCTTGCGCTTCTTTGATAACCTGATCGGAAACCGATTTCGGACAAGCGGCGTAATGTGAGAATTCCATTGAGAACTGCCCACGACCGGAAGTCATGGTGCGCAAGTCGCCAATGTAACCAAACATCTCAGACAATGGCACGTCAGCCTTGATACGCGCGCCGATAGGGGCAGTATCTTGGGACTTGATCATCGCACGGCGACGGTTCAAGTCACCGATGACATCACCGACGTGAGAATCTGGTGCGAACACGTCAACTTTCATGATCGGCTCAAGGATTTGCGGACCAGCTTTTGGCATGGTTTGACGGTAGCCGCCTTTTGCCGCAATTTCAAACGCGATGGCTGAGGAGTCAACCGCGTGGTATGCACCCTCGCGCAGTGTTACTTTTACGTCAACTACAGGGTAGCCAGCCAATGGACCTTTGACCATGCTTTCCTTAAAGCCTTTGTCGATGGCAGGCCAGAATTCACGCGGAACGGAACCACCGACAACCACGGATTCAAAAGCGTAACCTGCACCGACTTCGTTCGGTTCGATGGTGTAGTCGATTTTACCGTATTGACCCGAACCACCGGACTGCTTCTTATGGGTGTAGCTGTCTTCAACACGCTGGGTAATGGATTCGCGGTAAGCCACTTGCGGTTTACCGATGTTAACTTCCACCCCGTGAGTGCGCAGCAAGATGTCGACCTTGATGTCCAAGTGCAACTCACCCATGCCTTTGAGGATGGTTTCACCGGTTTCTTGGTCGGTCTCAACACGGAAAGACGGGTCTTCTTTGACCATCTTGTTGAGGGCAACCCCCATTTTTTCTGCACCGGCTTTGTTTTTCGGTGAGATAGCCAAGGAGATAACCGGCTCTGGGAACACCATCGGTTCGAGAGTTGCCGGGGATTTGGGATCACACAGGGTATGACCAGTCTGCACGTTTTTCAAACCAACCAAGGCGATAATATCACCCGCTTGTGCGAAATCAATCGCGTTTGCGTCGTCAGCGTGCATTTCCACCATGCGACCAACCCGTTCGGTTTTGCCGGTGAAGGTGTTAAGGACGGTGTCGCCGGTTTTCATCGTACCGGAATAGATACGGATAAAGGTCAACGCACCGTATTTGTCGTCCATGATTTTGAACGCCAACGCACGCAGTGGGCGGTTAGCATCAACAATCGCGAATTCGCCGGTAGGGTTGCCTTCTAGGTCAACTTCAGGCTGTGGGTTCACATCAATTGGACTAGGCAGGTAATCCACTACGCCGTCCAGCATCAACTGTACACCTTTGTTTTTAAAGGAAGAACCAGCAAACGTTGGGAAAAAGTCCAAATTGATTGTGCCTTTGCGGATGCAGCGTTTGATGTCTTCCAAGGCTGGTTCTTCACCACCAAGGTACATTTCCATCAGGTCGTCATCTTGCTCGACTGCCATTTCGATCAGCTTTTCACGCCATTCTTCGACCAGACCTTCCATATCGGCAGGTACGTCTTCGATGGTGTAGTTCATCGGGTCGCCAGAGCTGTCCCATACCCATGCTTTACGGGTTAACAAGTCAACCACACCAACGAAATTCTCTTCAATACCAATAGGTAACGTCATTGGCATTGGGCGCGCACCTAGCACGTCTTCTACCTGTTTGACAACGCGGTAATAGTCAGCACCGATACGGTCTAATTTATTAACATAGATTAGACGAGCAACTTTGGAATCGTTCGCATAACGCCAGTTGGTTTCAGATTGGGGTTCAACACCACCGGAACCGCAGAATACGCCCACACCACCATCGAGAACTTTCAGTGAACGGTAAACTTCGATGGTGAAGTCAACGTGTCCTGGGGTGTCGATAACGTTAAAACGATGACCTTTCCAAAAACAGGTAGTCGCCGCCGACTGGATGGTGATCCCACGTTCAGCTTCCTGCGCCATGAAATCCATTGTGGACGCGCCATCGTGAACTTCACCCAGTTTATGGATTTTGCCCGTGAGTTTCAGGATACGCTCGGTAGTAGTGGTTTTGCCCGCGTCAACGTGGGCAAAAATGCCGATATTCCGGTAAAGTGTTAAGTCAGTCATTTGTCCAAATCTCAAAGATAAAGCGCAAGAAGTTGCGGTAAGGGGGCGATTGTAATCCATCTTGAAGCATGGAGTAAGGGGAAATTCAAGCGTGAATTGCAGAAATTCATGATTTTTCTGTTAACACGCTGTGAATAGCAGTACGCGACAAAGACCTCTGCACAGAATCTGCAACTGATTTCCGATGAATTTCCATATTATGGGGATAAAGCTTGCACATCCCACCGGTAGCATACCTTCCTGACACTACTCACCGAAACGGGTACTGACGATGACAACAATAATTTTTGAATTACGGTCAGTTTTCCCGACGGGCTTGCAGAAGCCCGTAGACTCCTCTGGATTCCGGTCGGCGGCGCGACACCCGCCGGTCGGGTTCTGTATTTTTCTGCTACCATTTACCCTCACTTTTCGTTAAATTTCTTGCATGAATAAACATATTCTCATTGCCGACGACGACCCCCATATTCGCGATGTGATTAGCTTTGCGCTGGAAAAAGCCGGGATGCAGGTGACACAAACCGAGGATGGGCGACAAGCTCTCGACACCTTCCGTCGCCACGCGGCTGATTTAATGGTGCTTGACATTAATATGCCGGAACTCGATGGACTGGAAGTTTGCCGTGAAATCCGCAAGTTTTCCGAAGTGCCGATCTTATTCCTGTCTTCCCGCGATGATGAGATTGACCGGATTTTAGGCTTGGAAATCGGTGGTGATGATTACGTTACCAAGCCGTTCAGCCCGCGCGAATTGGTGGCACGGATTAACGTCATCCTCAAGCGCACTCAGTTGCAGTGCAAGCCAGCCACTGAGGCAGAGCAAGGCGCACTCCGGCATGGCAAGCTCAGTATTCAGCCGGAACAACACACCGCGAGTTGGGATGCCAAGCCGTTGAACCTGACCGCGACCGAGTTCGCCATGTTGCAATTGTTTGCCCGCCAACCGAGCCGCGTGTTCAGCCGTGACAGCATTATGGGCAACGCTTACGACGGTAATGTCTATGTCAGTGACCGCACCATTGACAGCCATATCCGTCACATTCGCCAGAAGTTTGCGGACATCGGTTGTGAAAATGTCATTGAAACGGTGCATGGAGTCGGTTATAAGCTCGCGTCATGCCAATAAATGCTCGCCTGCCATTGCCACGCAAAACGCTGTTCCGCTTGCGGAGTATTCTGCTATTGGTGATGTTGGCGGTATTGGCTTTGCCGTTAGGCGGGCTGTATTTTTTCCGTATTTATGAGAACGAGTTGGTTCAGCAAACCGAGTTGGAACTGATTTCGCAAGCGGCGGCACTGGCAGCTACGTTTCGGCAATTGGTGCGTCAGCATCAGCAAGGTGGCGAGTACGGTTATATTCGGTTTTCTACGTCGTTGACCCAGCCCGATCCGCCGTATACGAGGGAGCAGCCACTGGATAATCCGTTCTATATGCCGGTTAAACCCAATGTTGATTTAATTGCCCCGATTGAGCCGCCGCGCCCCGAAGCTCGCCCCAGCACCCAAGCCGTTGACCCTTTAGCCCGCCAGATTGGCGAGCAAATGAAGCAAATATTGCGTGATACCCAGCAAGTGACGCTTTCCGGTATGCGTTTACTCGACCCTAACGGTACGGTGATTGCGGGGCGCGAAGAGATGGGTTTGTCACTGGCACACATTCCCGAAGTCAAACAGGCGCTGCAAGGGAAATACGCCAGCGTGATCCGTCAGCGCATTTCTGACGAACCACCACCGCCGTTGTATTCGATCAGCCGAGGCAGCCAAATTCGGGTATTTACCGCGTTCCCAATTATTGAGAACGAACGTTTGCAGGGTGTGTTGCTGTTGTCACGCACCCCGAATAATATTATCAAACACTTGTATGCGAATAAGGGTGTGCTCTTGCTTGCCACCTTGAGTTTGTTGGTGCTGGCGGTGTTATTGATTCTGTTGGTGTCTTCCGCGATTTCGCGCCCCATTCGCGAGTTATTGCGGCAAACCGAACGGGTACGCCAAGGCGAACAGCGCGAAGTAGAACCCATCCAAAATCCCGTCACTAAAGAAATTGCCCAACTGTCAGAAAGTTTTGCAGGTATGTCCCACGCACTGGCGGAACGTTCCGACTATATCCGCCGCTTTGCCACCCACGTTTCCCACGAATTCAAAACGCCCCTGACGGCGATGCAAGGTGCATTGGAGTTACTGCATGATCACATGGAGACCATGCCCACCGAGCACCGTGAAAAATTCATTCAAAACTTATTGGCGGACACTCAGCGCCTCAAACAACTGGTGAACCGCCTGTTGGAATTAGCCCGCGCGGATTCACTGGAAACCCGCCGCGAAACCAGCACCCTACCCGCCTTGTTTAAGGTGTTGCACAACCGTTATCAAGAACGCGGCTTAACAGTGCGAATTCACAACGCCCTGCCCGATACACCGCTGGCGATTGCCCCAGATGCGCTGGAAACCATTGTGATTAATTTATTCGACAATAGCCTACAACACGGCGCAAAACAGATGGATGTGTATGCCCATCACGCTGAAAGTACGTTGCATTTGCGTTTGCACGACAATGGGGAAGGCGTTTCTGCGGCGAACCGTGACAAGATTTTCACTCCGTTTTTCACCACCAAACGCACTAAAGGCGGTACGGGTTTGGGGCTGGAAATTGTCGCTTCCATTTTGAAAGCTTACGGTGGCAGCATCCGGCTAGGGGATGCCGCACACGGGGCGGAATTTATTCTTGAACTACCTTTGAGCTGATGGTGGGTGGTAACGCGACTATCGTGTTTCCGCTACCGATTAACAAGGTTGAGGCTGGGTAACTCCGAGTGTCGTATCAGAATGGGCATCTGAAACACACAGAGACTCACCACTATGCGCCTTGTAAAAACGTACTTGCTAGCACTGTCATTGTTCTTGCTGTTGTTTAGCCCGTTGCACCTACATGCCTTGGTTGCCCCTGCACAGGTTCAGGTGGAAAGTGAATGGGGGGATGCCAACCCGGATGACATAAAAGCCGTCCTGACTTCGGTTATTGCAGTTATTTCACCGTATATGGCGGGGCGCAATTTTGGCAATGTTATCGTCAGGAATGATAACAGCGGTCCCATTGCTATCTATGAAAAAAGTCCAAATGACGACTATATCGTGATGCTCAATGTTCAGGGGCGTTACTGGGCGCAACTGGCTTATCAATTTTCCCACGAAATGTGCCATTTGATGTCCAATTACGATCTTGCCCCGAATAACATCACCCGTCAGCAATGGTTTGAAGAGTCTTTGTGTGAAGCGTTTAGTTTGTTTGCGCTGGAAAAAATGGCTCAACACTGGGAAACGCATCCACCTTACCCACATTGGAAAGAATATGCCCCTAAATTCTTGGAATACCAGCAAGACATGGTGAAACAGGCACACCGCCAGCTTCCTAAAAGCATGAAGCTGCCTAAGTGGTATCAAGCCTATGCGAAAACGTTGAGTGCTGACCCCTACGCACAGGGTCGTGACCTCAATGAGTTAGTTGCCAATCAATTGCTACCCATTTTTTCATCTAACCCAGAAGCTTGGACGACGCTGAATTATTTAAATCTCGGAGACGATAGCGAGGATCAGACCTTGAATCAATACCTAACAGATTGGGAGGGTAATGTACCGTCTATGTGGCAGCCTACGATTAGAGAAATTAAGCAAATTCTAATAAAGAATTGATCAGCAAGCCACTCTTCCGAAAAAGGTTTTTTGCAACGAAAAATTATTTTATTATACGCTATATAAAAACTTGAACTTTCAATCCGATCTGCCTGTCATAAAAAACAACAACAGCCGACAGGAAGCGATACTAGGGTGTGTATAATGAACAAAAAACCTCTGCTACTTTTGTTAGCACTTACCATCTTTATGATTGGGTACTGGATACCCGAAGACCGTCATGTACCCGTTGCCAACGCCAAACCCTATGCAGGTAATTCTGCCGTGTACGGCTACAAAATTGGCGGCATTAGTGCGCAAAAAGGCATCAATATTTTTGCTGACCAAGGTGCAGCCGTCGAAGCTGTTACCAGTGGCTTGGTACTTTACCGCGAAGATACCCCGCAGGGCGATAGTTCAGTTTGGGTATTGGGCGCGAAATGGCGGCTGCATCACTATGCCAATCTCGACAAGGTTGAGGTTAAGCTGGCATCTTGGGTTAAGACAGGTGAGAAAATTGGTACTATTGGTACGCCTAAACAAGCTAAACCCGTAGCGGCTAATTTGTATTATTCCATTCGTAGCCTGCCACCGCTGGTAACAGAATGGAAAGCGGAACAGCCATTGGGCTTGGAGCAAGTATTTTACGTGAATCCGCATGAGTTTTTGACGGCTTACCAAAATGAAGGTAAGCTCGAACACTAACCAAATTACCGATCAGAACGCAAAATTTGTACCTCTTGAGTGGTTTGATTATAACGTGCTGCCTTCCCCGCGTTAAAATGCCATTTTGCAAGATGTCGTCAGGAGTACACCATGCCCGTTTACCGTTCCCGCACTTCCACTGGCGGTCGCAATATGGCTGGCGCACGCGCTTTGTGGCGTGCGACCGGCATGACCGATGCGGATTTCCAGAAACCCATCATTGCCGTTGCCAACTCATTCACCCAGTTTGTACCGGGGCATGTCCACCTCAAAGACATGGGGCAACTGGTAGCGCGTGAAATTGAAGCCGCTGGCGGTGTCGCCAAGGAATTCAATACGATTGCAGTAGACGATGGCATTGCAATGGGGCATGGCGGGATGCTGTATTCCTTGCCTTCCCGCGAGTTGATCGCCGATGCAGTGGAATACATGGTGAATGCGCATTGTGCTGACGCGCTGGTGTGCATTTCCAACTGCGACAAGATCACGCCGGGAATGTTAAATGCCGCCATGCGCTTGAACATTCCCACCGTTTTCGTCTCCGGCGGACCGATGGAATCTGGCAAAGCGATCATCGGCGGCAAGCTGGTCAAGCTGGATTTAGTGGATGCGATGGTTTCTGCCGCCGATAGTGCCGAAAGCGACGCAAATGTGGAAACAATGGAACGTTCAGCCTGCCCTACCTGCGGCTCGTGTTCTGGCATGTTTACTGCTAACTCGATGAACTGTCTGACCGAAGCCCTTGGCTTGAGCTTGCCGGGGAACGGGTCGACACTGGCAACGCATTCCGACCGCAAACGTTTGTTCCTCGAAGCGGGGCGCATCGTTGTGGGCTTGGCGAAACGTTATTACGAACAGGATGATATGTCGGTGTTGCCGCGCTCAATTGCCACCTTTGAGGCATTTGAGAACGCGATGTGTTTGGACATTGCGATGGGTGGTTCGACCAATACCATCTTGCATTTGCTGGCAGCGGCGGAAGAGGCAGGGGTGAATTTCACCATGAGCGACATTGACCGCTTGTCACGTAAAGTGCCGCAATTGTGCAAAGTGGCACCTTCTACCCAGCTTTATCACATGGAAGACGTACACCGTGCGGGTGGGGTATTCGGCATTCTCGGTGAACTTGATCGTGCTGGATTATTGCACCGTGAGGTCGGTACTGTTCATGCAACCACTATGGCAGAAGCCTTGTCATTGTGGGATGTGCGCCTGACCGACGATGCCAAACGCCATGAGTTTTTCCGTGCAGGCCCCGGCAATGTGCCGACACAAGTGGCTTTCAGTCAGAGCAAACGCTGGGATACTTTGGATATTGACCGTGAAAACGGTTGTATCCGTGACAAAGCCCACGCTTATAGTACCGAGGGCGGTTTGGCGGTATTGTTCGGCAATATCGCGCTGGATGGTTGTGTGGTCAAAACCGCTGGGGTGGATGACAGTATCCTTAAATTCTCTGGCCCTGCGCGTATTTTTGAATCGCAAGATGACGCGGTAGCAGGTATTCTCGGCGACAAAATCGTCGCGGGTGACGTTGTGTTGATCCGTTACGAAGGTCCACGCGGAGGGCCCGGAATGCAGGAAATGCTCTACCCCACTTCCTACATCAAGTCCAAAGGCTTGGGTAAAGCGTGTGCGCTGGTCACGGATGGACGTTTTTCCGGTGGTACATCGGGCTTGTCCATCGGACACGTTTCCCCTGAAGCAGCAGAGGGTGGTGCGATTGGTTTGGTGGAAGAAGGCGACATGATCGACATCGACATCCCCAACCGCACCATCAACGTGCGCGTCAATGAGGAAACATTGGCTAAACGGCGAACGGCGATGGATGCACTCGGCAAAGCTGCTTGGAAGCCCGTTAACCGTGAGCGTTACGTCAGTGCAGCGTTGAAGGCGTATGCAGCAATGACGACTTCCGCTTCTCGCGGGGCGGTGCGCGACGTTACCCAACTGGAAAAGTAAGGATAACAGTCGGGGGAAGGTTGACCAGATTGCGCGGCAAACCTCGCCCTTCAGGGCGGGGAGGATAGCGCGGGA
>CAYQTB010000072.1:0-12204 GCA_964420315.1 uncultured Thiothrix sp.
AAGGCTTGAAGTCGTTGCATGGGAGTATTATAGTTTGGTCTATGAGTGATGACAACGATATTAGGCATGGTAGGCATTGCGTTTTTTTGATGCACGTTCATTTGGTGTTCGTGACAAAATACCGCCGTGACGTGTTCACCAAAGCCATGCTGGATGATTTGCGCCCTATGTTTGCCAGCGTCTGTACTGACTTTGAGGCGGAGTTGGTGGAGTTCGATGGCGAAGATGACCATGTGCATTTATTGGTTAACTATCCGCCAAAAGTAGCGGTGTCGGCATTGGTGAATAGCTTGAAGGGCGTTTCCAGCCGGATGATACGCAAGAAAAACTACCCCTCCATCCGTCAGAAACTGTGGGGCGGCGCGTTATGGTCGCCCAGTTATTTTGCAGGAAGTTGTGGCGGTGCGCCTATTTCAGTTATCCGCCAGTATATCGAACAGCAGCAGACACCTCACTAAACACACGCCGATCACAGGGAGGCTTCGCCTCCCGCGCTATCCTCCCCGCCCTGAAGGACGGGGCTTGCCGCGCAATCTGGTCAAACTGGCGCGAGCCGATCAGGAAGCCGCGCTTGCCACCTTGCGTTTGCTGGGCGTTAAACCCGGTAGCGAGAGTGCCGACATCACCCTCACCGCCCCCATCAGCGGCTGGATACTGGAAACCCTAGTCGAACCAGGGCAACGGGTCGAAGCCCCCGCCGCGTTGGTCAAAATCGGCAACTTGCGCCAACTCAGTTTAGAAATCCCCCTAACCCCTACCCAAGCTAAAGACGTGCAAGCAGGGCAAACTGTCACCATTCGCGACAGCCAACTCAGCGGTACGGTTCGCGCCTTGCAACCGGTCTTGGATAATGCCCAAAACGTTATCGTGCGAGCGGATATAACGCAGGCAGACAGCACCACACTGCATCCGGGGCAAACCGTCACAGTCACCTTGCAAAGCCGCAGCAATGCAGGGGAAACCGCCGCCAGCATACCCACTAGCGGTTTGGTATGGTCGGGTGATCAAGCGTATGTGTTCACCGAAAGCACCGAAGGTTTCACCCCAACCGCCGTTAAAATTGTGCAACAAAACGACACTCAAGCCACCATCAGCGGCTTGCCCGCCGACAGCCGCATTGCCACCAAAGGCGTCGCCGCCCTCAAAGCCAAGTGGCAAGAGGCGGAGGAATAACCCATGCTTAACTGGCTAACGGAATTTTCCCTCACGCAACGCTGGCTGATCCTCGGTCTAACCGTGTTATTGACCGTGTTTGGTATCCGCACCTTTCAGGAACTGCCGATTGATGCCTTTCCCGACGTATCCACCACACAAGTCAAGCTGATCCTCAAAGCCCCCGGCATGACCCCCGAAGAGGTCGAAGCACGCATCGCCCAACCCGTCGAAACCGAATTGCTGGGGATTCCCAACCAAGTCGTGTTGCGCAGCGTCTCCAAATACGCCCTCACCGACATCACCGTCGACTTTGCCGAAGGCACGGATATTTATTGGGCACGTAGCCAAGTCGCGGAACGGTTTGCCAATGTCAAAGGCGATTTGCCTGAGAATGTCACCGGCGGTTTAGCCCCGATTTCCACCCCACTCTCTGAAATTTTCATGTTCACCGTGGAAGGCGATTTGCCGCTGCAAGATAAACGCACCTTGCTGGACTGGACGATTCGCCCCCAACTGCGTGCCCTGCCCGGTGTTGCCGATGTTAACGCGCTGGGCGGACGTGCTACCACGTTTGAAATCACCCCCGATTTAGCCGCCCTCAACGCCCGCCACTTAACTTTGGACGATTTGCGTACCGCGCTGAACACCAATAGCCGCAACGATGGCGCGGGGCGTGTCAATGAAGGTGAAGAAACCTGGGTGGTGCGTATCGAAAGTGGCATCAACGGTCTGGACGACTTGCGCCACATTGCTATCAAAAGCGTGGACGGCATACCCGTGACCGTCGGGCAAGTGGCTGAGGTAAAGCTGGGCGAACTCACTCGTTACGGTGCAGTCACCCAAAACGGCGAGGGCGAAGCGGTGCAAGGCTTGGTACTGAGCTTGCGCGGCGCCAATGCCGGAAAACTGACCAGTAGCATCAAAACCAAACTCGCGGAAATCAGCCGAACCTTGCCGCCCGGTGTCACCATTGAGCCGTTTTACGACCGTTCTACCCTCGTCGATAAAGCGATTCACACCGTCAGCAAAGCCTTGCTGGAAGCGTTTGTATTGGTCGGCATTATTCTGTTCGCGTTCTTGGGAAACTTGCGTGCTGCATTCGTGGTGGCGTTGATTTTACCGCTATCCGTGTTGGGCACGTTCATTTTGATGCGCCAATTCGGTTTATCCGCCAACTTGATGAGTCTGGGCGGTTTAGCCATTGCCATCGGCTTATTGGTGGATGCAGCAGTGGTCATTGTCGAAAATATCGTGGCACATTTGGCGCATGATGCTGAAAAAGCTAAAACCCCGCAGCGGCAAAAAATCTTGTGGGCAGTACAAGAAGTGTCTTCTCCTGTCAGCATCGGCATCGTCATTATTGCCTTGGTGTTTCTCCCACTGCTGACGCTGGAAGGATTGGAGGGCAAGCTGTTTTCACCGGTTGCGCTGACCATTGTGTTTGCGCTGTCCGTCTCCTTGCTGTTGGCATTGACGGTGATTCCGGTATTGGCATCGTGGTTACTCAAACAGGCTGCTCACACCGACCCCTGGCTGTTGCGCGTATCGCGCCGCGTGTATTTGCTGGTATTGGACGCCGCCTTAAAACGCCCCAGCGCGGTTTACATCCTGACCATCGCCGTGATGTTAGGCGCAGGCGCTACTTACCCCTTGATTGGTAAAACCTTCATGCCGACGATGGATGAAGGCGACTTGCTGGTGCAATTGGAAAAACTGCCCTCGATCAGCTTGGATCAAAGCGTCGACACCGACTTGCGGGTGCAACAAGCCTTGCTGGATAGTATCCCCGAAATTGAGCGTATCGTCGCACGGGTCGGCTCAGACGAACTCGGTCTTGACCCCATGAGCCTGAATGAAACCGACAGCTTTCTGGTGTTAAAACCCCGCGACACCTGGCGGACGCCGGATAAAGAATGGCTGCAAGAGGAAATCCGCCAAGTGTTGGAGAAATTCCCCGGTGTGGGGTACAACTTCACCCAACCGATTGATATGCGCGTCTCGGAAATGCTGACGGGTAGCCGTGGGGATGTCGCCATCAAAATTTTCGGCACAGACCTTGCGTTACTGGGCGATTTGGCACAACAAATTGTCACGATTTTGGAGCAAATCCCCGGTGCCTCCGACGTTTACACCCAGAAAAATGCGGGGGGTGCAATACCTGCGTGCGGAAATTGACCGCCAAGCCGCCGGACGCTTTGGGCTATCGGTAGATGACATTGCCAGCCTATTACGCACCCAGCTTGAAGGTGAAATCATTGGGATTATCCAGCAAGAAGGGCGGCGCGTTCCGCTGCAATTACGCGGTTCAGCCGAATTACGCCAAGCACCACAAGCCTTGCAGCAAATCCGCCTGACGCTTCCTGACGGGCGCATTATCAGCCTTGATCAAGTCGCAAAACTCGTCCGCACCGAAGGCCCGGTGGCGATTAAACGCGAAAATGCCGGTCGTTTCGTGGTGGCACAGAGCAATGTGGCGGGGCGCGATTTGGTGAGTTTTGTGGAAGAAGCCCAAGCTGCCGTTGCCGCACAAGTAACCTTGCCGACAGGTTATAGCATTACGTGGGGTGGGCAATTCGAGAACCAGCAACGGGCGGCACAACGCTTGCTGATTGTTGTGCCGATTGCGCTTGCCATGATTGGTTTGCTGCTGTTTTTGACGTTTCGGGATGTGCGGCAAACCGTTCTGGTGATGGCGAATGTGCCTTTGGCGTTGATTGGTGGCATTTTTAGTCTGGGGATTTCAGGGCAATATTTATCCGTACCCGCGTCGGTAGGCTTCATTGCCTTGCTGGGGATTGCGGTACTCAACGGCGTGGTATTAGTGACATTTTTCAACCAATTGTACCAACAAGGCTACCGTGGAACGGCAGTGGTACGCGAAGGGGCGTTGCGCCGCCTGCGCCCGGTATTGATGACCGCCAGCATTGCCGCGTGGGGTTTAGTGCCGTTGTTATTTGCCACCGGCCCCGGCTCAGAAATTCAGAAACCGCTGGCAACGGTGGTGATCGGCGGGTTGGTTAGTGCCACCACCTTAACACTCATTTTATTACCGCTGCTGTATCGCCAGTTTGTGCTGAAGGGTGAAAAATCCCGTATGCCTGCCGAACACTACCATTAAATCACCGGAGATTCCGCATGTTTAAACTTCACTCACTGATTGCATTACCGCTATTGCCGCTCATGACGGCTTGCACTACCCACCCGCTAGTGGCAGACAATGCCGCGACGCTGTTTATCACCAATACACAGGCGGCAGCGGTAGCGTTTCGTTCCTTGCGGGCAAAGGGCAAATCCACCTCACCGGACGTGACCCGGTACATTTCGGGCATGTCGATTACGCCGTGCTGAATACCAACGGCACAGTGCGCGAAGCAGGCTGGGTGGAACATTCTTCTGCCATCCGCCTGCGAAATACGCACCGACCGTCGTTGTTCAACATTAGGCTGAAACAGCCGTTGGCGGTGGGAGAAAAAGTGGAGTTGACTTATCACACGGGCAGCCATCCGTAAAGCAGCGATTGATTAACAACCGCGTTCCATTGTGCTAAGGGTTATTTAGCGCATTGCTCTCTAGGGCTATTCACAATCGCATCGACCGTCGCTTGCGAAAGGACTTGTGCTTGATAATCCACGCCATTGTTCTCAATCTGACCCACGAATGCCCGCAAATGATTGCGTGAACCACACATTAAGTTGGTGTAAGCGGCAATAATATCAGCGGGTTTACTGCCAGCATTGGCTTCATCAATGGCTTCTTGCAAATCGTTAATATCGAATTCTTCGATGAAACCACCAACATGCAAACCGTCATTCAACGAAGTGGAACCGCGCATGACTAAATCTTGGTACAACCCCAACAACACTGGGTCAGTGAACGCGCCGATGGTGTCATCCAATACCGGATCTTGCAACTTGTAGGCAGTAATCAAATTACCCATGATGTCCATGTGCTGCTGTTCAGAACGGGTAGCAATATTCTGAAAGACTTTTGAACCCCAACGATTGTACAAGGTAAGGTAAACATCACGTGCCAGTTTTTCCTCTTCGCGCACAAATAGCAGAGTAGTGGTTTCAGCGGCTGTCAGCGCAGTTGGAGCACTGGCTGGCGCAGTGTCCACTACCGATGCCGCCGCCGTAGTAGCTGTCGTAGTGAGTGTAGCAGTATCAGCAGCACTGCTGCCACCACACCCCACCAACAAGGTAACGGCACAAGCCAACAGAGTATGACGAGTCAGGTTTAAGGTTTTCATGGTTAGCCTCCAAATAATGAATGTATGCGTGTAGACTAACCGGCTTATCTGAAATGAAGCTGAAAATCCCCCAACCGCATCACACCAAACACCGCCATTCCGTCGTCATTTCGCCACATATGCTTGCTTCAGCCTTCAACGTTGGGCAGGCTGGCGTTCCCTGAGCTGATGGGCGGCAAACTCTGTGGGGTCGATTTTGCCGTCCTTGCTGGTGTCGATGTCAGCGAAGGGTTCGGCATTGGCGGCGTTGCGCATCCGCAGCCCTGCCGCCGCACGTTCAGCGATGCGCTGGGCGCGGCCTGTGTCCAGCTCCGTTTCGCTGAGGTAGCCATCCCGGTCGGTGTCGAAATCGGCGAAACCGGGGATTGGGTTGCCGCCTGCATTGCCAACACTGCGCCTACCCCAACCCGCCGCCAATTCCGCCGCATTGATGCAACCGTCGGCATTGGCGTCAAAGTCGCTGAACGCTGGCGGATTCATCCCTGTCCCACCCGCGCCTGCACCCCGGCCAGCGCCTGCACCTTGACCAGCACCCGGGGATGCCTGCCGCTGCGCCTGTTGCCCTGCCGTCAGTTCAGCCGCTGTCAGTTTGCCATCAGCATCCTGGTCAAATTCGGCGAACGTCGGCGCATTGGCCGCTCCGGGCATTGGCCTGCCGGAAGCTGCCCGGCTAGCCATGCGCTGGGACTGGATGGTGTTGAACTCGGCTTCCGTGACCGCGCCGTCACCATTGGCGTCATACGTGGCAAACGGGATCGCCCCCCGGGCGGGAATGGTTTCCGCCACCGCCCATGACCCTGCCAGTGATAGTGCGCTTACCATGAGTATTACCGGAAATTTCATGACGTTGGTCTCCTTACTGGGTTAATGCTTATGTTTGGGCTTAACACCCCCCACGCCAGCCGCCGCCATTGGCCACTGGCACACCCATCGCGCCCCCCAAATTCGCGCCCACGCTGTTGAAGACCTCAAATGGCTTTGTGATGCCCGCATCAGGTTGGTGTAAACCATGGCGATCTCCGGATGGGTGGTTGCGCTGATGGCTTTTTGCAGGTCGGCGATGTCGGTTTCTTCAATCCATGCCTCGACCGATCAGTGTTTTGTTGGGTTTCATGATGATTTCTCCTTGTTGCATGTTTTGCTTAGTTCATGCTTGAACCGTAGCAGGGGAAGCTGAAATGAAACTGAAAAAAAGCGCTGGAACGCAAAAAACAGGGCAGGATTGCCGCACCGAAACGGAAACTGATGACCAGCCGCCTGCTCACATCAGGAATGTCCACAAAAAGCCCATTGCCGCCACCAGCATCACCCTACCCAGCCATACGTGTGCCTGAGTAATGCCAGCCTCAGCCTCTGCTGTCTTGTAACCGGTCAGCATCGAACGCACTAGGTTTTCCTTGTGCAATACACTGCTGGCCAGCACCCCGGCGATATGCACGAACACCACCAGCAACATCAGGTTGGAAGTGGCTTCGTGCACTTCCTCCCACACTTCTTCATCACCGAATTCCCAGTACAACCCCACCCCGCTGATGCTGGTCAGTAAACCCAGCAGGAGCAGCAGGAAAATCGCTACCCCACCTGCCGGGTTATGCCCAACGTGATGCTCAGGTTGTAGGCTGAACAGCGAACGCACGTAGCACACCACCGCCGCCGGTTGGCAGGCAAAAGAACCAAACCGGGCGTAAGTCGTCCCCACAAAACCCCATACCAGCCGAAATGCCAGCAAACCGAACATCAGGTAGCCCAGCGCTAGGTGAATGTCACGGTAACGTTCGGATTCCGCCGTCAGGTACGCGCCAGCAAACGCCAACGCCAATGACCAATGAAATACGCGGGTGGGAACATCCCACACCAAGACACGTTGCAACATACTGTCATCTCCTTAACGGGGAATCTTGATGAAATCTTCGTCGTAATTGCCCTGCTCCGCCGTGGTGTGGCAAGCCGCGCAATTGGCAGGGCTATCAATCCGCTTCCAAGTTGATGCCGACACCTCATCATGCTCTTTGATAAACCAGCGGGTTTCAGTAATCCGCATAGACGATTTACCGGGATCTGCTGCATATTTGCGTTCGGAACCGGCGTTTTTTTCAAGGAATGGCAGGATTTCTGCGATGACATCTGCGTCCAGACTCGCATCAGTCCCGAAATGCTCGTCCAGTGACCCCATCATTTTTTGCCAAGAAGCAGCGGGCAATAACTGCGGTGGGTAAGCGATGTGGCACTCGCCACACTCGGTTTTCCATACCGGTAAGGTTGCACTATAAACGTGTTTACTGCCGTGTTTCTCGTCATCATCAGCAACCGCCTGTATGGATACCAAAAAGACGGTACTCGTGACCAGCAAAACTCCCATTATGAGGGAAGATACCTGTGTTTTCTTCAACATAGCGTTGTTCCTCATTGTGTTGCCAATAGCCAAGTCAGCACGTCACCTTGTTCTTGTGCCGTACAGGTACGATCCAACACGTCGTTACAGTTACGCTTGAACCACTTCCCTACTTTTTTAGGGTCAGTAAAACGCTCGGCATTTGCACTAGGAGCAAGTGGCTCGATCACCTTACCGGTTTTGGCGTGTTTCCCCGCGTTTAGCGGGTTATCAGAGTGGCAAGAGGCACAACTCCAGTCATTGGCATGGGTTTGCTTGAAAAACAGCTCGCCACGAGCTGCATCAAACCCCTGAAAGTCAGCGGATGCTGTTTTGGCTTGCTGGGTGAGACCGTCCAGTATTTGTTGTGGCGTTTCTGCGTATACAGCAGTGCTACAAACGCAAACCACCAATGATAATATTGCGCTGGCAGGAAGGTGTTGCATTAGGTTGTTCCTCGATGTTTAACGTACCCGCAGTGTTGCTGATGGTTGCGCGTTTTACATCGGTCTAATGACCTACTATTGATAGGCATTTGCCCACTCACCGACGCTAGTGGATGCCGCTACCATCATCCAACATATGCCCCATACAGGAAGACAACATGACACGCCTCAAGGAACACGTTCTCATCACCATTCTGGTATTGCTTGCTTTGCCCTATACGCTGAATTTCATTCATGAAGTGCAGGAAGGTCACCACGATTTGCCTTACCTGTTACTGGAAGGCGTAGAAATGCTGCTGGCACTGTTAGGCATTGCGTTGCTGGTTTATGCCATCCGCCAACGGCAACGCGAAACGGAGGCGATGCGCCAACAATTGCAACTGACACGGCATAACCTGATCGCCGCCCACGCCGACCTGCAACAGATGAATGACAAAATCCAGCAAGCCAGCCGCCAATACGGGGAGGTCATCCGCGAACAACTGGATGTTTGGCAGCTCACCACCAGTGAACGGGAAGTGGCGTTATTGCTATTGAAGGGTCTGAGCTTTGACGAAATCGCCAGTGTGCGCGATACCAAGGAAAAAACGGTGCGCCAGCAAGCCAGCAGCATTTACCGCAAATCGGGTTTGAATGGGCGACATGAATTGGCTGCGTGGTTCTTTGAAGATTTTTTAGGTTAAGACACTTTTAGGACTTACACATTGATCTATATGGGATTTTGATGAGAACAGTAAAAAATCACCGCACGGGGCTTCTGTTTGCGGTGGAAAGTAACCGGACGGTATCCACTGAAAAGGGCAAATGGACGCAAGTGCAAAAACTGGAGGCGATCCCTGAAGAAGGGCTGATGGTTTGGTTACGTGATTTTGGTGAGGTCTGACAAAGGGCATCTCGACCCACAATTTCAATGGGCAAAAACCATGACCTAGAAAGGCGTCAAAAAGTTGTTGTGGTTCTGACATGGCCTTTATCCGCTGACGTTTTTTATTGTGTGCCTGTGCAAGGCATATTGTGCCAAGGGTATAAGCGGTGGGGCAGCCTGTAAACCTTTAACAGATGAACGTACTACCGTTCGGCAGGATTTTTTTCGGTCTTGCGGCATGATTCCGCAGCGCAGCCGCAGGCATGTCCATGCGGTTCCGGTACGGGGTCGATGCCGCCTTCATGCCACGGATTGCAGCGCCCGATACGGCGGATGGCCAGCCAGCTTCCACGCCATGCACCGTGCTTTTCGATCGCTTCACGGGCGTAATGGGAACAGGTGGGGTAGAAACGGCAATTGCTGCCCAACAGGGGACTGAGGACAAGCTGGTAGCCACGAATGATGAGGATCAGGAGTTGTTTCATCCGCTTACTTTACTAGGTGTTTGGTTCATTGCGTCTTTTCCCCATCGTGTTTGAAAAAGTGCGCTGGCTGACTTGACTCAAAAGCTGGCTTGCGTAACGCTAAATAAACAAAAGGTACTCATGCACACAACCTCATTTCCAACAAATCATGCGCTGGGGTACGTTTGCGTTGCAGCATATCAAACAGCGGCTCCAGCAATTGATGGTCAGGGTCGCTACCCAACGCTTTATCCGCCGCATGAAGGGCTTGCCATGCAAACTTGAAGATCAACGGGTTATCGAATGCCTGCATCGCTGCCATTTGATGCTGGTGGGCATTCGGCACAATCGCCCGCCCCTGTAGGGTGTCATCCAGCACCAAACCTTTGAGCAGCGCAAATAGTGCCGCGTACAGGTTGAAGTCCGCACAAGAGTCAAATGCCTTAAACTCAATCCGCCCCGCTTCCGCCGGATGGCGGGGTGTTTTGGTCAGCGTGGGGTTGGATTGCAGCAAATGCCCCGTATCCGGCGGGAAAACCAAAGCAGCAGGGCGTGCGCCGGTGCGTTTCCAAGTGCGGATTGACAAGCCCGACCAGATTTCCCCCGCATAAAATGGTGAGCTGAAGCTGAATGGCACAATAAACGGGCTGTAGTAGGTCAGCTTGCAAGCAGCATCCACCATTGCCCCGCTGCTCATGCCAGCCTGCGATAAGCTCAAATCCGGGCCATAGGTCAACATGGGAATGTGGGCGGTGTCGCGTTCTTCCGGCGACTCTTGGCGGCGTTGTGCCTGTTCAAACGTATTCAGTGGCGGATTCGGGGTGAATTTCACCTGTTGCGGGTTGTAACTGGTGGGAGTGGGGTAATACTGGTAACGCTTCGCCATTGCTACCAGCAAGGTGTAACTGTCGTGTAACTCATTGAGTGTGCCTTGGATGCTGGGGTGGATGGTAGTGCGGATTTCAATGCCTTTGGGCGTACAGGTACGTAATGTCCCATCTTCGTTGAAACGCTCGAAACCTTCGATGTACCAGCGTTTGCGGCGAATGCCTGCATCCCCGCTACGTAAATGTTCTGCATCACTGGCGTATTCCGGCAAGCGATCCACGATTTGCTGGAAATCTTCAAAGCAGGTATTGGTGAAATCGGCGAATGTACCATCAGCACGGCAAAACGCGACTTCATGTTCGATGCCAAAGCGGAAGGTGTTCATGCCTGTCCCTCCAGTGAAACCCATGTACTCCAGCTATCGGGTGTGCCGCGTCGGTCACGCAATTTTCCCTCGTAAATATCCACAGTGTCGGCTTGCTCTGGAGGAAATAAGAAGATTGCCCCCAATAACGTTTGGGTGGTGGGGATGTTGCAGAGCTTGAAGCATTCGCTGGAGGCAAGTACACCACCGCTAGACCAGTAGGTTTGCATATTCCGCGCTTCACTTGCCAGCAACAGGTTTTGCACAGCGGCGGATGCAGCCGCGAGGTGTTCCGTGTTCATTGTTAAGGCAAGCTCTGTTGTTTTGGGTTCGGGAAGCCAAGTGGTCAACACCACCGAGCCAGCCGCCGCTAACATGCGGATAATGGTGGAATCTTCCGTCACGTTTCCGGCATTCTTTTCCAGCAGGCAACGTGCCAAGGTCAGGCAACCCGTTTGATCCAGCGCGTAAAAACGCCAAGGTACACAGGAGTCCAGTTCACTCTGGCGGTGAATGTTGTTGGCAGGGAAATGGAACGGTGCCCAGCCTGCGATGCACATGGCTTCCACCACTTGTTCGGTAAAACCGTAGGGGATAACGGCGGGGGAGTGCAGATGCCCCAACACTTTGCGTGTGCGGCGGTTGCAGATGACGTGATCCACAGCCACTGCCAGTGCCAACGCCATATCCTTGGGTTTGAAAATGGAGTGTAAGTAGGTCATAACTAATCCTCTGGTGTCGGGGTGTAAAAACACGCTGGCTAACAGGAGAGGTGGCTTGCATGATAGGGGAGAGCTATTTCTAATAATAGTAATTCTCATTTGTTTTGGCAAGTGAAATCAGGGCGACCGCATATAAAGAGAGTGTAAATAATTCTGTGTAACTGCGTTTTGTCTATACTTCAAACAAAGCCTTTAAGCCTGTCCTCAAACAGGATTGCAAAGCGGTTAAGTGCCGATTTCCAGTTCTGGATTTGTATTTCACATTCACCTTGGTCGCTTTTGAGCGTCTTTAGCATATACCCGTTGCGGCTGTTGCCCACTTCCGGCGTTTCGGCGTGTTTGTCATACCCCAAATGATCATCCAGTTCGGCATTCAGCGCAGCCTCAACGGTGATCTTGAGGAGGGCTTGCGACAATTGCTTCAGGTCGGCTTCCGTCTTCAGGTGTTTCGCCAATTCTTTGGCTACGGCTTCCAGTTGTTTGTGTTCCATTGTGTCTTTACTCGTTACGTTTACCCTTCAAGGGTAGTCGAACGGAGCAGTTACACAGATTGGTTTACAGTCTCAACAACAATCGCAAATACTTATCGCTACCACCGAAAAAACCGCAAACAAAGCCAATAAAAACTAAGTTCTTAGGGCTGATGCCACCCACCAGCTCCGTGCTTTAGGCTATGCTCTTTAACAAAACCTTAACATTGACATCCTCCCCTCCCTAAAGGAAGGGGATTCCTACGGGAG
>CAYQTB010000073.1:0-12170 GCA_964420315.1 uncultured Thiothrix sp.
AGGGAGGCTTTGCCTCCCGCGCTATCCTCCCCGCCCTGAAGGGCGAGGTTTGCCGCGCAACCTGATCAAACGCAAATGCCAACACCCGCATTCCCAGGTGTTGATAACCGGGTTGGCGCACATGCGACATGAAATAACCTTTGGCAGGTGGGGTAAGTTGATGATTAACTTTCATGAATGACACTCCTTGTCATCTCGCAACACTCTGACCGTTAAGTATAGCGGCTGGATTTCAAAATGCTGACAAAAATGCTAATCCGTTGATCAATTTGTTTAAAAGATGAAACTGGGCAGAGTATAGTCTGACGGCAAGCCGAAATGTTCAGGGTAATCCACATGCACAAAATACAAACCCGATGCCGGTGCTGTCATCCCTGCCACAGTACGATTCCGTTGTGCTAATAATTCCCCAATCCATGCTATGGGACGCTCCCCCGCCCCCACCATCAGCAAGGAACCCGCGATATTGCGTACCATGTGATGCAAAAACGCATTCGCCACCAAATCGAGGTAAATGAATTCACCTTCACGCTGCACGCTGATTGCCAGCATTTCCCGCACGGCATGATTCGCCTGACAACCCGCTGCCCGGAAACTGGAGAAATCCTGTTCACCTAGCAATACCTGAGCGGCTTCGTGCATCGCATCCGCATCCAAGATGCTATGTTGCCAACAGACTCGCTTCTGCAACAACGCCGGACGCGCCTGCCGGTTGAGGATAACGTACCGGTAACGCCGGGAGCGTGCCGAAAACCGTGCATGAAAATCGTCTGAAACTGGCTGAATCCAACGCATTGCCACGCCATCCGGTAAATGCGCATTGCTGCCAAACACCCAACCGCGCAAGGGGCGCTGCGCATGGGTTTCAAAATGAATAATTTGCCCAATACCGTGGACACCCGAATCAGTACGCCCTGCACAGACTACCGCGATCGGTTCCGCTGCTACGGTGGACAGTGCGTGTTCCACACTGCCCTGCACCGTCGGCCCGTGGCTCAAACGCTGCCAGCCGAAAAAAGAGCTTCCGTCGTATTCGATGCAGGCTGCAAACTTCATGACACTTAATCTCAGGGCAGTAAAAACACAAAAGGTCGGGTTAACCGACCTTTATAACGTGAAAGTGAGGATTCCTCAACCGGTCTGGTGCAACAACACTTCGGCTTCACGGCGCTGATCGTCGTTGCCTTCGACCATGACCTCTTCCAAAGTACTCCGAGCGCCTTCGATGTCGCCCATATCCAGATAGGCACGGGCGAGATCCAGCTTGGTGCTTATGTGCGCTTCGTGCAAGTCGATTTCCTCATCCGGGAAATCGAGGAATGACAGCGCATCATCAATATCACCCAACCAAGCCTTATCTTCGTCGCTAATGGGCGCGTAGAAGGTGTCTTTCGGTAAAATACGCTTGATGCCGGTTTCATTATCCAGATGCAGGTTCAGATGCGTCGCGCTCGAAGCCGCCACTGCTGCCGTTTCAGGCGCAGCCACCACTGCTGGAGGAGCAGCAACTGCCGTACTGCCATCAAACTCATCAAGATTAAAATCCAACAGATCGTCAAGCTCATCGTCTTGCTGGTACTGTGGCGTAGCAGCCACCGTAGCAGGTTGCGGCTGGCGCTGAGCTGGTGGCGCACCCTCCGGCTCCAAACCGAAATCCAGATCGAAGTTATCGTCTAAATCATTCAACTCGAAGTCATGCTGTTCAGGCATTGCCTCTTCAGCCTTACGTGGCAAATCGGCAGCTAACTCCGGCAATTCAGGGATGGAGACTGACCGTGCCTGCGGCTCAGCATCATGATCATCTTGCAACAGTTTATCGAGATCAATGTCATCGAAATCCAGTTCACCCAAATCCAAATCACTGAAATCATCTTCAGGCAACGCCGGTGATGCCGCATGATGAAGCGCTTGGGGCTGCTCTACCACAGACGCTTTAGCCACCTCAGGGGACTTCGTTAAAGCCACCCCAGCCGTTGCCGCTGCCGCACCACCCAACGCCGTCGCCACCGTGGCTGCAACAGAAGGTGCGGTAGCCGCAGACGACGCTGCTGAACTCCCATTCCCCTGATACAAATGGTTATCAGGGCTGATCTTACGACCCCACTCAGCAACCGATTGCCACAACGCATCCCGACTTGCACCTTGCATCATCGCGAACTGCTGTGCGTGATTATCAAAGGAATCGCGATTATTCGCCACAAAATAGCATTCCAATAACTTGTGGCGGTATTCCAGCTTTTCAGGGGAGCGCTCAATGCATTTCTTTAGCTCACTCTCGGCTTGTTGATAGAGACCATAAGCGATGTAAACATTCGCCTCGGTCAGACAATCATCCTCAGCTTGATCGGCGGCAGCAGGCGAAGCAACCGCACCACGAGTCTCCTCATCCTCATCGTCCCCCCCCAGCCCAAACGGGTCTTGCGAATACTGCGTACCGGCATTACCTGCCCGGACGCCAGAGATTTTCTCTGCACGTTCCAACTCACGTTCCAAAGAACCCAGCGTTAAGGCTTCCTTCTCAATGGGTGGGTCGAAATCATCATCCAAACTGGCAACACGACTATTTGCCTGGCTTGCCTCATCCGGTTTACGCCGACGCCCCAGCAACCACAGTAACAATAACAACGCCAGCGAACCCGCACCAATTTTCAGCGCCAATGGTGAGGTCAGCAAACTCAGTAGGTCATTACCCTCACTGGCCTGATCAGCAAATACCGGCGGAGCTTTAGGTGCCGGTTGAGCCTCTGGCGCTGGGGTAACGGGTACAATGGCTGGCGGTTTTAACGGCACGGCATTCGCATTGCCCGTCGACATGCCTGCCGGCGTTGGGCGGCTATCGGTTGCAGGTGGTGCGGCAATAACTGCCTGCTGCGGCGTCTCAGGTTGTGTTGTTGGTGGCTCGGTTCTGATAACCGCGTTGTTATCTTGCCCTGCGACATTCGCCATGTGTGTCTGAATGTCTTTGCCTTGATCTGGCGTAACAGCGACTGGCTGTCCATCAGGGGCATCGGTGGTATCAGTCAGCGGCGCTACCTGCACACCATTAGCGGATAACTGTTTTTGTAAATCCGCAAGCTGGGTATCACGCAATGCCAATAAGCGATTTTTCTTGCTCAGCATGGACTCAAGGTCAGTCACACGTGACTTGAGTTCATTGTTTTCATTTTGACGGGCGACTAATGACTCATTCGCCAGCGCCAATTGCTTTTCAATTTCCGCCAGTTTCGCTGCACCTGCCGCCACTGCGGCATCGTTGGCTGCTGATTGACCTGCTTTTGCACCCAATACTTCCAGACGCGCTTTATCGGTAGCGTTATTCGCTGCTGGGCTTGGGGCTTCAGATGCAACGGTTTTCTGGTCTGGCTGTTTTGCTGCGGACTTAGCAGACGTTTGTTGCGGTACCGTATTACTCGCCAATGACTTTCTTAATTCACGCCACTCCGCATTTTGCTGGCGAATCTGACGCCGCGCTTCAGCACGTGACACCGCATTAATATCGCCACTACTTGGCGCTTTCATCACCGCACCGGCGCGGAGGTTATTGATGTTTTTATCAACAAATGCCCCCGGATTGGCACGGAACAAGGCCATCATCATCTGATCATTACTAACACCGGAGCGCTGGAGACGTGAAGCAACCGAGAATAGGGTATCCCCCGATTTGACACGGTAAGTACGGTTCCGCGCCGGAGCTTCCGCCTGTTGCGGCTGCGGTGCTGCTTGATTAGCCACGGGTGCTGGAGATGCCTGACGGCGTACATTACCCGCTGCTTTAGGCTCTGCCCGCACAGCAGCCTCGCCAGCAACCGTATTACCCGGTTGCATCAGCACTGGCGGATCCAACATTACCGTGTATTCTTTGAGCAACTGACCTTGGGGCCAGCTTACTTCCAGCAAGAAATTAACAAAGGGTTCCTGAATCGGCGCATCGGATGACACCAAAATGACTGGCTTGCCGCCCTGCACTGTCGGTGTAAAACGTAAACTTCCCAGAAACTCAGGACGTGCCACACCGACCCGATTGAATACTTCGGGTGGTGCTAAACGGACTTGAATTTTACTGGCATCTGCCGGGGCAGCAGACAATAAGTCAATTTTTGCGCGTAATGGCTGGTTCAGGTGAGAGTTGGATTCAATGTCTCCAAGCCCTAAAGCGCTGGAAGCCGCTGGATATGCTCCGGCGATGAATATAGCTAAGCTCAAGGCTTGTTTATTCACTGCAATTCCCCTTCAATTGATTCTTTATCTGTATAAGATTGTGGCATTCCCGATTCATCACCTGTGTAAGCATTATTCCGCCCTTAATTATTATGATGAATAGCGATTCTAGTTATTGCTTCTTAGCGCTGGAATATATGTTAGTACATTATGCCAAGCAATGCTGCCCCGAATATTAGCTACATGAACAAGAGGTTACACCCATTCTATCTGTGACTCATTGTGGACAAGAACGAATTAATTCCCGCTTAACCACACCTACAGATAATCACGCACTAATATTTCGGCAATTTGCACGCTATTTAATGCAGCACCCTTACGGACATTATCAGCAACCACCCATAAATCTAAGCCAGACAGACAAGAAATATCTTCACGGATACGACTAACATACACGGCATCCGTATTGACCGCTTCGGTGACAGGGGTTGGATAACCACCGTCCACCCGCTCATCCAACACCAACACACCTGCTGCCTGCCGTAACAACCCCGTTGCTTCCACCGCCGTCAGCTTACGTTGTGTCTCAATGTGAACAGCCGCCGCGTGTCCAAAAAACACGGGGACACGCACCGCCGTTGGATTCACTCCAAGCTCAGGCAAATCCATGATTTTACGGGTTTCCTGAACCATCTTCATTTCTTCCCACGTATAACCATTTTCCTGAAACGCGCCAATATGCGGGAAGAGATTGAAAGCAATCTGTTTGGCATACAGTTCCGGATCGACCGGTCGTGCATTGAGCAATTGTGCCGTCTGACGCGCCAACTCATTGATACCTATCCGCCCCGTGCCGGAAACTGCCTGATACGTCGCCACATTAATGCGAGTAATTTCAGCAATATCATGCAAGGGTTTTAACGCCACCAGCATTTGGCTCACCATACTACCGGGATTCGCAATAATCCCACGCTGCTTATACCCCGCAATGGCGTCTGGATTCACCTCCGGTACGACTAACGGTACATCCGCCTCAAAACGGAAACAGGCGCTGTCATCGATCACAATGCAACCAGCCGCGACGGCTTTTGGCACATAATCGGCTGCTACCGTTTCCGTGCTGGCAAATAAAGCTAATTGCACGCTGGAAAAATCGAAATCTTCGACCGCTTCAATATCCAGCGTTTTATTGCCGAAATCGACGTATTGTTCGCCATCCGTCTCAAATTCCAACGCATAAATTTTGTCAATCGGAAATTTACGCTTTGCCAGCAAGTCCAGTATGGCTTCGCCAACCAGACTGCCCGCACCCACGACTGCTACATTGTAAGTCTTAGCCATGATTACCCTTGTAAAGCTGCCACAACCGCGTTACCCATTTCCGCAGTACTCACCTTGCGGTCGCCCTCGGTATAAATGTCGCCGGTGCGCACGCCTGATGCCAGCACTGTTTTCACTGCCCGCTCAATGCGCTCCGCCAGTTCTGGACGGTTGAGGCTGTAACGCAGCAACATAGCCACGGACAGAATGGTTGCCAACGGGTTAGCAATGCCTTTGCCTGCGATGTCGGGGGCAGAACCGTGGATTGGTTCGTACAAGCCGCACGCAGAAGAATTCAGGGAAGCCGATGGCAACATGCCGATAGAGCCGGTCAGCATGGCCGCTGCATCTGAGAGCACGTCACCGAACAGGTTGCTGGTCACGATGACATCAAATTGCTTGGGCGCACGCACCAGTTGCATCGCCGCGTTATCGACGTACATGTGGCTGAGTTCGACTTCGGGGTAGTCCTTGCCGACCTTTTCGACGATTTCGCGCCACAGTTCGCATACTTCCAGCACGTTAGCTTTATCAACAGAACACAAACGTTTGTTGCGCTTCATCGCGGTTTCAAAACCGACGCGGGCAATGCGCTCGATTTCGGATTCGGTGTAAGTCGCGGAATTGAAGCCTTGACGTTCACCGTTTTCCAGTACCCGAATGCCGCGTGGTTGACCGAAGTAGATGCCGCCGGTCAATTCGCGCACGATCATAATGTCCAACCCTGCCACCACTTCCGGTTTCAGGGTGGAAGCGGATGCCAATTCTTCGTACAGAATCGCGGGGCGCAGGTTGGCAAACAAACCCAAATCGGCACGAATCGCCAGTAAACCGCGTTCCGGGCGCAACGGGCGATCCAGCGTATCGTATTGCGGGCCACCGACAGCACCCAGCAAAATCGCGTCGGCTTTATTCGCCAGCGCACGGGTGGAATCAGGGTACGGCTGCCCTTCCTTGTCGTAAGCAATGCCACCGATATTGGCGTATTTCAAATCAAAAGACAGGCTGCCTTCTGCACTGAAAACGTTCAGCACTTTCACCGCTTCTGCCACGATTTCCGGGCCGATACCGTCACCGGGCAATACTAAAATGTTGTGTGTCATAACCATCTAACCCAATTCAAATCTTAAAATAACCAAGGCGCGACTTGCTTACGTTTTGCTTCATACGCCCGAATGTCATCCGCGTGTTGCAGCGTCAGCCCAATGTCGTCCAGCCCGTTCAGCAGGCAATACTTGCGGAACTCGTCGATGTTAAACGCAAACGCTGCGCCGCTTGGTGTGACCACTTGCTGATCTTCCAGATTCACAGTGAGTTGATAGCCTGTCGTAGCTTGCGCCTCAACGAATAACTGATCAATCACTTCAGCAGGCAAGGTCAACGGCAACAAGCCATTCTTAAAGCTGTTGTTGAAGAAAATATCCGCGTAACTCGGCGCAATCACGGCCCGAATACCGTAATCGGTCAATGCCCACACCGCGTGTTCCCGCGATGAACCACAGCCGAAGTTTTCACGCACCAACAGCACGGAAGCTCCGGCGTAACGCGGCACATTCAGCACGAAATCGGGGTTCGGGGTACGCTTGCGGTGATCCATGCCCGGTTCGCCCGGTTCAAGGTAACGCCAGTCGTCAAACAACGTGGGGCCAAAGCCGGTGCGCTGGATGGATTTCAAATATTGCTTCGGGATAATCGCATCGGTATCGACGTTGGAACGGTCGAGCGGTACGACTAAGCCGGTGTGTACGGTAAATTTTTCCATTAGAGTGCCCTCACGTCCGCAAAATGACCTGTCACTGCTGCTGCCGCCGCCATTGCGGGGCTAACCAAGTGGGTGCGCCCGCCCTGCCCTTGCCGCCCTTCAAAATTGCGGTTGGAGGTGGAGGCACAACGTTCGCCCGGTTCGAGGCGGTCGGCGTTCATGGCAAGGCACATGGAGCAACCGGGCGCACGCCATTCAAAACCGGCTTCGATGAAAGTTTTGTCCAAGCCTTCGCTTTCCGCTTGTTGCTTGACCAAACCAGAGCCGGGAACAACCATTGCCAGCTTCACATTTGCCGCGACTTTGCGGCCTTTGGCGACTTCCGCCGCCGCACGTAAATCTTCGATGCGCGAATTGGTGCAGGAACCGATGAATACTTTGTCGATTTGCACAGCGGTAATCGGCGTATTCGCTTCCAGCCCCATGTACTTGAGCGCGGCACGGATACCACTGGCTTTGACCGGATCAGTTTCATTGGCAGGGTCAGGCGTTTTGCCATCGACTGGCAACACCATTTCGGGGGAGGTTCCCCACGTCACTTGCGGTTGAATGCTAGCGGCATCCAGACGAATCACCCGATCAAACACCGCATCCGCATCAGAATGCAGATCTTGCCATGCGGCAACGGCTTGCTCCCAATGCGCTCCCTGTGGCGCGTAAGGGCGGTCTTTGACGTAGTTAATGGTGGTGTCATCCACCGCAATCATGCCAGCGCGTGCGCCAGCTTCAATAGCCATGTTGCACACGGTCATGCGCCCTTCCATCGACAAATCGCGGATGGCTTCACCGCCGAACTCGATGGCGTAACCTGTGCCGCCCGCTGTGCCGATTTCACCGATGATGGCCAGCACGATGTCTTTGGCGGTCACGCCTGCGCCAACCTTGCCATCCACGCTGATCAGCATGTTTTTCATCTTTTTCTGGATCAGGCATTGGGTTGCCATGACGTGTTCGACTTCGGATGTGCCGATACCGTGCGCCAGTGCACCGAATGCGCCGTGGGTGGAGGTGTGCGAATCGCCGCAAACCACGGTCATACCGGGCAAAGTTGCGCCTTGCTCAGGGCCAATGACATGCACAATGCCTTGGCGAATGTCGCCAATGTTAAATTCGGTAATGCCAAACATGCGGCAATTCGCATCCAAGGTTTCGACTTGCAAACGCGCTACGGGGTCAGTAATACCGTGTTCCAGCCCAATGGTGGGAACGTTGTGATCGGGGACGGCTACCATTGAATTGACGCGCCAGGGTTGACGGTTCGCCAGACGCAGCCCTTCAAAGGCTTGCGGTGAGGTGACTTCGTGAACCAGGTGACGGTCGATGTAAAGTAAAGCCGTGCCGTCGGCTTCTTGCCGCACCACATGTGCATCCCAGACCTTATCGTAGAGCGTTTTGCCTGCCATAAATCCCCAAAACTGCTATCGGAAAAGGGGAACATACTACACTTTTTTGCTATGCATCATCCACAAAAAAAGGTCAGCACACGGCTGACCTTTGTTCTTGTTCCCTCCACCCCTTGCGGGGGGAGGGTTAGGGAGGGGGGAATCCCCGGTCTCTTAGTCTTCCCGACGGCGGCGGAAGAATGCGGCTGTTGCCAGCAACATACTCATGATCGCCATGCCCCATTGGCTCAGGGTCGGCACATGCAGATTTGCCACCAAACCGAAGCCAACCGTGGTATTGGTTGCACCCCCGTTTTCTGGCTCATCACCCCATTTGAGGCTGATCGGCTTGCTGACAATGCTGCCATCTGATGCCAAGATACCGTTGCTATCGGTCGCATTATTATCATTCGGGTCATGACCACCAACCGTTGGCAGATAGCCAACCGGCGGCACAACTTTAACAATATAATCGCCTTCGCGCAGGTTGCCGAAGAAGCACTTACCATCAGCGTCAGTGGTTTGTGGTTTCAGCACATCGCCAAAGACGTCCGTGACTGGCTTGCCATCGACTGTCAACAAGGTCACGGTTGCGCCTGGAATACCCGGCTCGCCGCCATCCTGTTTGCCGTTGCCATCCAAGTCTAACCAGAGGCGGCTCCCCAGATTGACCGGGCGGAACAGACCACAGTCAACCGTCAAGTTACTGAAGCCGTTAGCGTTAGGCTCTGTACCCGGTATTAGCGTGACTGTTGGGCTTTGGAAGCGCCCTTCGACAACCTTACAGTTGCTGTCGGTATTGGATGGGTCGGTATCCGGGTCAGCACCCCCTTTCGTGAGGCTATAACCTGAATCCTTACCCGGATTCATGACCACGATGTAATTACCCGGTTTCAGATTCTGGAACAGATAATTACCGCTAGCATCCGTCATGACCGCTGCGACCGGCTTACCAGTAGCATCGGTTGCCGGGGTAATACCATCTTCTTCCCACAAGCTGACGCTCACGCCAGGGATACCCGGTTCCGCATTATTTTGCTGACCATCGGCATTGCTATCCAGCCATACTTTGTCACCCAGAGACACGGAACCGTAGAAACCACAGTCAACCGTCATATTGCCGTTAGCATCATCACCGTCAGCATCAGGTTCAGCACCCGCTGTTAAGGTAAACGGATGGGTTTCAATCGTGGTATTGACCGGATTCACGCGGCAATTGCTGTCAGTATCACTGGCATCCGCATCCACATCAATCCCGCCAATGGTAGGGAAGAACCCTTCTGGTGGTTCAACCGTCACAATGTACTCACCTTCCGGCAAGTTATCGAACAGGTAGAGACCATCAGCACCCGTGGTGTGCGGCGCAACGCTGTTGCCATCCACATCCGTCACCGGACGACCGGAAGCATCAGTGAGTGTCACCACTGCATTTTCAAGGAAGCCTTCGCTCTCTTCACGCTGACCATTGGCATTGCTATCAATCCAGATTTGGTTGCCCACGGAGACCGGCGTACCCGGATCAACTGGCTCAACCGGCACGACCGCAAAGTCAACCGTGAGGTTGGAGCGGTTATCGTCCGTACCCATGCTATCATCACCAGCAGTGCCGCTGGCAGTTGGCTGTTCGCCGGTTGGTTCTTTGTCATCCAACACAATCAGGTTAGAACACAAGCCATCCGAAGCGGTGCTGTCACCATTGTCGTTATTGTCACCATCCACGTTAGCATCAGCTTCTTTCGCTGCGGTGCTGGCGGTGTAACCATCCAGTGCTTTACCTTCATTAAAGTTGCTGCCAGCCACACAGACTTTGTATTCACCAGCGATCAAGCCACTGAACACGTAGTAGCCGCTTGCTGTTTGTGTGGTATTGACCAATGCACCCGTACTATCACGCAGCTCCATGACTACTTGGCTCGGCAAGGTTTCGCCCGCATCGTAGCGACCATTACCCGCGCTTTCACCCGCACCGTTGTCGACCCAAACCATATTACCGATACTGTGGGTTGGCGTTTTAGGCAAGTAGAAACCGCAATCCACGGACATGCTATCCGCAGTCAAGTTGAAAACGTTGGTTTGAACAATGCCATCATTGCTACTGCAATTACTGTCATTATCCGTTGCACCAACATCAGCAACACTTTGGGTCGGACGGTAATCAAGGTAAGCATTCGGCAAATCTACCCGAATCGTGTATTCACCTTCCGGCAAATTACTAAACAGGTATTGACCATTGGAACCTGTCGTTACCGTTGGAACGGTTAAACCATCAACATCACTAACCGACTTACCTTCTTTGTCTAACAAGGTAACAGTGGCGCCTTCCATGCCAAGTTCATCGCTGTCTTGCTGACCATTTTCGTTGGTATCAATCCAGATTCTGTCACCCACGGAGACGGCTTTCGGTGCTACCGGCGCACGCTCTACGAAGTTGTTGCCGTCATCTGTTTCACCCGCTGTCACACTGACAGGAATGCTGTCATCAGTGGTGTTGGTGTTGGCAGCATCGTCTTCTGGCAAGGTGGTGTCGCCATCAATGACTGAATCGTAACCCTCCGGTTGAGTTTCCACGACCCGATAATCACCCGGCTCTACATCGGCAAACACGTACTCACCGTTAGCATTCGTCAGCGTCGTCACTGGCTTGCCATCTTTATCCAATACCGGTGTGTCGTCTTGGTTCAACAGCGACAGGAGGACGCCTTCCAATGGGGTTTCGCCGACGCTATCCCCAGTAGTATCAACCGAAACCGTACCACTGATCGTTGCTTTCGGTGCTACCGGCGCAACCACACCAAAGTCGATGGTCAGGTTGGAACGGTTATCGTCTGTACCCATGCCATCTTCACCGGCAGTGCCGCTGGCAGTTGGCAACTCACCCGTTGGCTCTTGATCATCCAAAATAATCACGTCAGAACACAAGCCGTCTTGAGTGTCATTGTCACCGTTGTCAGCATGGTCGGTTCCGGCATTAACATCCGCCTCATCGCCACCGGTACTTGGTGTATAGCCTTTCAACAGACCTTCGTCGAAGTTGCCGTGTGCCACGCAAACTTGGTATTCACCCGCTTCCAGACCGCTGAACAAGTAGTAACCGTTTTTGGTTTCGGCGTACCTCATGACCTTGCCATCTTTGTCCAGCAATTCCATTACTACGCCGTCAACGACTGACTGTTCATCCTTATCGAATACACCGTTGTTGTTGGCATCGACCCACACCGCGTTACCGAGGCTGTGCGTCGGGGCTTTCGGCAGGTAGAAACCGCAATCCACAGTCAGATTGTCAGTGGTGAGGTTGAATGCGCTGGTTTGCGTCTGACCGTCAACCACTTGGCAGTTACTGTCCGTGTTGGAGGGGGCATCGTTAACCGCCGCACCGCCTTGAGTGCTGATATAACCTTCTGGCGCTGCCACACGAACCAAGTATTCACCTTGTGGCAAATTCTCAAACAGGTACATGCCGTCAGTAGCTGTGGTCATTGCTGCCACCGGTTTACCATCCTTATCCAACAAGGTAACGACTGCACCTTCCAGACCGGATTCGCCTTCGT
>CAYQTB010000074.1:0-12142 GCA_964420315.1 uncultured Thiothrix sp.
CTTGCCGCTTAGCTCCCGTAGGAATCCCCTTCCTTTAGGGAGGGGAGGATGTCAATAGAAAGTATCAGGCCAGCGCATTGCCCCATGCAAAATAGCCAAGATTTGTACCTGAGCAGGCACAAGTTGATAGACGACAATAAAGGGTGTTCCCGCAATCACCAATTCGCGTGTCGCCTCCACTCGACCCTCCCTGCCCAAATGAGGATGAGTCGCCAACTGAGCAACCCGTTTTTCGATGAGGTCATGGATGGTCAAAGCCACCGTAATATTTTCACGACCAACATAATCCATAATGTTTTCCAAATGCTCAAGGGCGATTTTTTGCCAAACAATACGCATCAATGCATTTTCTCCAACAACCGAGCACGAAGTCTGCTGAACACCTCCGCGTGTTCTACCCCAACTTCACCCGCATTGGCGACTGCTTGACTACGTTTGATCACCTCTACCTGCCAGAAATGCAGCTCAAGGTAACTATCAATCGCCTCGTTGATCAGGGTAGAACGGTCACGCTGCATAGCTTGTGACAGTTGATCCAAAGCTATCCGTTTCTCACTCTCAATCCGAAAGCCAATGGATTCTTTTGACATGGCATTGCTCCTCACTGTTTGACGTTGTGTAACAATATATTACATCAGCTTGCATCCAGATTGCTATGCAATCACCATTTTTCCGTAACAGTTCCAGAAAGCCTATGCTAGACTCTCAGCCATTCTTCAACCTGATCACCTATGCCTGATGAAACACTTTCTGAACAAAACGTGGCGATGGCGTTCCCGCTGATACCCTCTGCTGGAAGTGTTTTATTGACCGTTTTATTTGGAAGTTCTCATGAATCAGGACATCTTTGATACCTATATCGCCCAAGGCTACAACCGCGTTCCTGTCCGCCGTACCATTCTGGCTGACCTCGATACCCCGTTAAGTGCCTACCTCAAACTCGCTGACGCGCCCCATTCCTACCTGTTCGAGTCCGTACAGGGCGGGGAAAAATGGGGGCGTTATTCCATGCTCGGCTTGCCTGCCAAAACCATCATTAAGGTGTTTGGCTTGCAGGTGGAAGTGCATCGCGCCCATCAGCCCGTGGAAAGTGTCGAGGTAGCTGACCCACTGGCGTGGATTACCGAATTTCAGCAGCAATACCAAGTACCCGACGTCGAAGACTTACCGCGTTTCAACGGCGGGCTGGTCGGCTATTTCGGCTACGAAACCATTCGCTACATCGAGAAAAAACTTGCCAACGGACGCGACAAGCCCGACCCGATTGGCACGCCCGACATCGTACTGATGGTGTCGGATGAAGTCGTGGTCTTCGACAATCTGCGCGGCGAATTGCACCTGATCGTGCTGGCGGAAGCCGGTGGTTACAAACAATCCCAGCAACGCCTCGACGCACTCGAACGCCAGTTGCAAGAAGCCCGCCGCCTCTACCACCTCGCCCCCAAAGCGACACAGGTGGACGAAAGCGACTTCATTTCCGGCTTCACCGAAGACGGTTTCAAACAAGCGGTGCTGGATGTCAAGGAATACATCAAGGCAGGCGACATCATGCAAGTGGTGCTGTCGCAGCGCATGAGCATTCCGTTTGCAGCCCCACCGCTGGATTTGTACCGTGCCTTGCGCCGCCTCAACCCCTCGCCGTACCTGTATTTCCTGAATCTAGGTGATTTCCACATCGTTGGTTCCTCGCCGGAAATTCTGGTGCGCCTCGAAGACGACGTAATTACCGTGCGCCCGATTGCCGGAACGCGCCGCCGGGGCGACACTGAACAGCGCGACAAGGCACTCGAAACCGAACTGCTCAACGACCCCAAAGAGTTGGCGGAACACCTGATGCTGATCGACCTTGGGCGCAACGATGCCGGGCGCGTCAGCACCATCGGCTCGGTCACACTCACTGACAAAATGAGCGTGGAACGCTATTCGCACGTCATGCACATTGTTTCCAACGTCACTGGCAAACTGCTACCCGGTCTGAATGCGATGGACGTGTTACGCGCCACTTTCCCCGCAGGCACAGTCAGCGGTGCGCCAAAAATCCGCGCAATGGAAATCATCGACGAACTCGAACCCGTCAAACGCGGCGTGTATTCGGGCGCGGTCGGTTATCTGGCGTGGAACGGCAATATGGATACCGCGATTGCCATCCGCACCGCCGTGATCAAGAATGATGTGCTACACATTCAAGCAGGCGCGGGCATCGTTTACGACTCTGTGCCGCAATCGGAATGGGACGAAACCATGAATAAGGGGCGGGCGGTATTCCGTGCGGCTAGTGCGGCGTTGTCTGGCTTGAACGGCAAACACAAGTAAGGGGGATGAAGATGAAACTGCTCATGGTCGACAATTACGACAGCTTTACTTACAACCTCGTGCAATACTTCGGCGAATTGGGGGCGGATGTGCAGGTAGTGCGCAACGACGAAATCCCCGTCGAAGCGATTGACGAGATTGCCCCTGACAAAATCGTGCTTTCACCGGGGCCTTGCACCCCAACGGAAGCGGGCATTTCCATCCCGACCCTGCTACGTTTTGCGGGCAAAATCCCGATTCTGGGTGTATGCCTTGGGCATCAATCCATCGGACAAGCCTTCGGCGGTAAAATCATCCGCGCCAAAGAAATCATGCACGGCAAAATTTCCTTGGTACATCACAACGGCACGGGTGTTTTCACCGGCTTACCCAGCCCGTTTGAAGCCACCCGCTACCATTCGCTGGTAATTGAACAGTCGAGTATTCCCGACTGTCTGGAAATTACCGCATGGACAGAAACAGAAGATGGCAAGCTGGATGAGATTATGGGCGTGAAGCACAAAACCTTGCCCGTGGAAGGCGTGCAATTCCACCCCGAATCCATCCTTACCCAACACGGGCATGACATGCTGCGGAATTTTCTGGATGACAGGTAAGAATGCTATGCTTAGGTCAAGTTGCTTAACGAGGTATCGAGCATGAACTTTCCAGAACTGGAACGTATTACGTTCAATCCGAATGTGATGGGCGGCAAGCCCTGCATCCGAGGAATGCGCGTCACTGTCGGCACTATCACGGGCTTACTAGCCAGCGGGGAAAGCATGGAAACGATTCTAAACGCTTACCCCTACCTAGAAAAAGCTGACATTTATGCGGCGTTAGGTTATGCCACTTGGCGCACCGAAGAATATGACGTGTTACTCAAAGCCTCATGAATATTCTGTTAGATATGAACATTCCCATCATTTGGGAAAGTTTCTTAAACGATGCAGGGCATCACGCCTTGCATTGGAGCAATATCGGCGATATACGCGCTGCTGACATAGACATCATGCTCTGGGCGCGTGAACACGGCTTTATTGTGTTTACGCATGACCTTGATTTTGGGGCGCTACTGTTTTCAACCAATGCTCAAAGCCCTAGTGTCATTCAGCTACGTACCGAAAATATTATGCTCAGCGCAGTAGGAGCAATTGTCTTGCAAACACTGGAAAATATCGCAACAGAATTACAGGCAGGCGTGCTTGTGACTATTGATCCGCGTAAAAACCGTTTGCGCTTATTGCCACTCAAAGGATGAAATCAGTGACTGCTGAACCCGCCACCCTGCTGCGTCGCCTTGGCGCAATTATCTACGACACCGTGCTTGCTGGTTTCAGCATTGTGATTGTCGCCGCCATTCCCGCCTACGCTTTCACCGCACTGACCGGGCTAAAAGTACCGGATGCGCTCATGGTATTGCTCTATATCCTGCTGGCTTACGGCTTTTTCGGCTGGTTTTGGACGCACGGCGGGCAAACGCTGGGAATGCGAGCTTGGAAACTGCGCGTCGTCACCGCAGGCGGGCAAGCAATTAACTGGCAGCAAGCGCGTTCCCGTTGTTTGTGGGCATTGCTGAGTTGGGCAAGCTTAGGCGTTGGGTTTCTCATCTCACTGTTCGACCCCGAACGCTTAACTTGGCATGACCGCTTTTCGCACACGCGCTTGGTTAAAATACTGAAAAAATAATCACCGACCGGGTTTCGGCACGAGAAACCCCAGATTATGCACCTGAAACGCGCCGTGCTTGCGGTCATGAAAAAAGCATTCCAAGGTCTTGCGCACCGACGGAAACGCTAACTCACTCCAAGGGATTTCATGTTCGTGAAACAGGTGCGTTTCCAAACTCTCCGCCCCCGGAAAAAAGTCGGTGGAAACCAATTCACAGCGGTACAGCATGTATACCTGATTGATGTGCGGGATGCTCACCACGGAAAAAGCGCAGGCGTTCATCGTTTTCGGGAATCTTTAAACTCACGGTTGCGCCGCAATCACTGCAATAATTCATGTTTTCTCCCCAAATAATGCTATCCTAGCTTGCTTCATTTTCTGCTGTACTGTTTATACCATGAAACCCGTCCTCGCATTAATTGGTCGCCCCAATGTCGGTAAATCCACCTTATTCAATCGCCTGACCCGTTCGCGTGATGCACTGGTTGCTGATTTCCCCGGCTTGACCCGTGACCGCAAATACGGCACTGGCGAACTCAACGGGCGCAGCTACCTGCTGATCGACACCGGCGGTTTGAGCGGTGAAGAAGTCGGTATCGACGAACACATGGCAAAACAAACCCGTGCTGCGATGCAGGAAGCCGACGCCATCTTATTCATCGTCGATGGCAAGCAAGGGCTGACCGCTGCTGACCAGCAGATTGCGCAAGACATCCGTGTCATGGGCAAGCCGGTTTACTTGCTCGTCAATAAAATTGATGGGGTGGATGCGGATCAAGCCTCATCCGAATTTTACGCGCTTGGCTTTACCGAAGTGTTCCAGATTGCAGCGGTGCAAGGGCGCGGCGTAACCGTGCTGATGACGACAGTACTCGATTCACTCGGCGCAGATTTCGACGACGCGGAAGCAGAGGAAGACGATGGCAGCATCCGTATCGCTTTCGTGGGTCGCCCCAACGTCGGCAAATCGACCCTGATCAACCGCATTATGGGCGAAGAGCGCGTGATTGCCTTCGACCAACCGGGCACGACCCGCGACAGCATTTTCATCCCGTTTGAACGCAATGGGCAAGCCTACACCCTGATCGACACCGCTGGGGTACGTCGCCGTAGCCGCGTGGACGAAGCCATTGAAAAGTTCAGCATTATCAAAACACTGGATGCGATCCAACGTTGCCACGTCGTCATTATGCTGGTGGATGCGCACGATAGCATCACCGACCAAGATGCGCATTTATTGGGCTTGGTATTAGATGCGGGTAAAGCCTTAATACTCGCAATCAATAAGTGGGATGGGCTTGAGTCTGATGACCGTGACTGGATCAAACAACAACTGGAAATCAAATTACCGTTCCTCGATTTCGCAGAGAAATTTTTTATTTCAGCACTGCACGGCTCCAATGTCGGGTTGTTATATGCAGCGGTGAAACGCGCTTACGATTCCGCCATGCTCAAAGTGCCAACCCCTCGCTTGACGCGCATTCTGGAAATGGCAGTGCAACAGCATCAGCCGCCGCTGACCCGTGGGCAACGCATCAAATTACGCTACGCCCACCAAGGTGGCAGTAACCCGTTCCGCATTATTATTCACGGCAACCGTACCGATTACGTACCGGAAATGTATACGCGCTACCTGACCAACTATTTCCACAAGACCCTCAAATTGGTGGGTAGTCAGGTACGGATTGAATACAAATCCGGTGAAAATCCGTATGAGGGCAAGCGTAATACGCTGACCCCGCGTCAGGAGCACACCAAAAAACGCCAAATGGCGCGAGTACGTGAAATCAAGAAAAGCGAGAAAAAGAAAAATAAGTAAGCTCAATCGAACAACAGTTTGAGTGAGACGAGTAACGACACGGTTACTAGGACAGGGCGAATCAGGCGCGTGCCGTGCTTGACCGCCATGTGCGAACCGATGTAACTGCCGATCACCTGCCCCACCCCCATCACCAAACCCGCCAACCACACAATATGCCCTGAGAGCGCGAAAAACAGCAGCGAGGCAATATTGCTGGTGAAATTCAGCAGCTTGGTATTGCCCGTCGCTTTTGGCAAACCAAAACCCAGCAACGCGACGTAGCCCATCGTAAAAAATGTACCTGTACCGGGGCCAAAAAAGCCGTCGTAGAAACCTGCGCCAAACCCAACCGTCACAGCAAACCTCTTGGGTGAAATCACCTGATGCCTGTCGATGTCACTGATCTTGGGTGAAAACAAAAAATACAACGCAAACACCATCAGCAAGACCGGAATTGCTATTTCCAACAGACGGACATCGAGCTGCTGTACCAGCAATGTGCCACACACCGAACCAAGGAAGGTCAGTGCAATTGCCAATTTCTGCCCTTGCACATCGACCAAACCGTGGCGGGTATAATTGATAGCAGCGGTGGATGAACCGAAACTTGCCTGCAATTTATTGGTTGCCAACGTTTCTAATGGGGTAAAACCCGCCCACAATAACGCGGGAATGCAAATCAAACCGCCACCACCACCGATGGAATCCACCCAGCCGGCAATCAGGGCAATAACAAACAGGGCTAGTAATAATTCCACGTCGTACATCAGCCTATGGATTAACGGAAGGTAAGTGTATCGCTTTTAGTGCAATGCAGCGCAAAATCTACAGGTGCATATGGATTCTAAGCTCACAAATGCTATGGATTACCGCTTTCGCGCTGTTTGTGTGGCAATATGCATCGGTGCTGATTAAGCCGCGCATTGACAGGCGTTACGGTTAACTTCCTTACTGTTTGCACAATGGGGCAGTAGAATAATCCCTCGAAAGGAAAAGGACGAGTTAGTACTCATGAAAAAAATCATCCTCCCCCTGCTGGTCATTGCTGTGGGTATCGGCTTGGGCAAATTTCTCATTGCGACTGGCCCTGACGCTGAAAAACACCCTCAGGAAACCCGCCCCACAGTGGTTGAGGTTCAATCATTAAACGCACAATCTTATCAGGTCAAGGTCAGTGCCTCCGGCATTGTCAAGGCGCAAACCCAAACCAGTCTGGTGGCGGAAGTCTCCGGCAAAGTCTTGGAGATTTCCCCCCACTTTCAGGCTGGCAACTATTTTGACAAGGGCGAAACCTTGCTGAAGTTGGATGCCGCTAACTACACCAATGCCATCGTCATTGCCGAAGGTGATCTCGCGCAAAAACAGCTTGCCCTGCAAGAGCAACAAGCCCAAGCAACACTGGCGCAACGTGACTGGAATTTGCTGGATGGCAATGCTTCCCGCCCACAAAGCGACCTTGCCGCCCGCCGCCCGCACATTGCCGCTGCGCAAGCTGCGATTGCTGCCGCCGAAGCCAAACTCCAGCAAGAAAAGCTCAACCTTGCTCGCACCCGTATTACCGCTCCCTACAGCGGGCGTGTTCAGGAAAAGCGTGTCGAAGTCGGGCAATACGTCACCCCCGGCACAGTGTTGGGCGTGATATATGCCACCGACGCAGTGGAAGTGCATTTACCGCTGTCACTGGCACAATACGCGCTATTGGGAATATCCGAAGCCTTCCGCGATAAAGCCGCCGACCCTGCCGCGATGCCCAAAGTGGCATTCAACCCCAGCAACGGCAACCGCAGCGATACTTGGCAAGGGCGAGTGGTACGCAGCAGTGCCGCACTGGACGAAAAAAGCCGTCAAATCAGTGTGATTGCCCAAATCGACCAGCCGTTCATCACACGCGAAGGCGTGTCTGCTCCCTTGCGTATCGGGCAATACCTCACCGCGAAAATTGACGGCAAAAGCTTCAGCAACGTGTATGTCGTCCCCACGTCAGCGGTACGTCAAGGCAAGGAAATCTTGCTATTGCGTGACAGTAAAGTCAGTGTGCAACCGATTAACCTCGTGTGGAATACCGAAAAAGAGGTTGTAATCCAAACCGATGCCGATCTCAACGGACAGCGCGTGATAATCACCCCGTTGCCACTGGCAACCGAAGGGCAGGTCGTGCAAGTGGCGGATGGGAACAAGCCGGAGTCCAAACCATGATCGCTTGGTTCGTCCGCAACCCGGTTGCTGCCAACATCCTGATGGTTCTCATCATGGTGTTGGGCGCGTATTCCACCCTCAAACGCATTCCGCTGGAAGTCTTCCCCGAATTTGAGCTGGATATTGTCAATATTACCGTTGCTTACCCCGGTGCGACCCCGCGCGAAGTTGAAGACGGCATTATTACCCGCATCGAAGAAGCCATTGCCGACTTGCAAGGCATTACCGAAATTCTCAGCGATGCCTCAGAAGGTTCAGCACAGATGCGCGTCGAAATCGACAAACAGCACGACGTGACAGATCTGGTCAACCAAATCAAAACCCGCGTGGATGGCATTGTCAATCGCCTGCCCGCCGATGCGGAACGCCCGGTAGTCGAGCAGCTCACCCGCCGCCGTGAAGTCATCAGTGTGGTATTGGCTAGTAACCAACTGTCAGAAGCAGAATTACGCCTGCAAGCCGAGGAAGTGCGTGATGAAATGCTGCGCCTACCCGGTATTACTCAAGCCGATTTGGGCGGGGTACGCCCATTCGAGATCAGCATCAGTGTGCCGCAAACCACCCTGCGTCAATACGGAATCACCCTGGATACGATTGCGCAAGCCATCCGTAATGCGTCGAGAGACATTCCCGGTGGCACGGTCAAAACCCGTGGCGGCGATATTTTGGTGCGCAGTCTGGGGCAAGCCTACCAGCAAGCGGAATTTGCCAATATTACCGTGATCAGTGGTAAAGATGGCTCAACCATACGCCTCGGTGACATTGCCAACATCAACGATGGCTTCCACGAAGACGAACTCTATTCCGAATACGATGGGCAAAAAGCCGCCTTCATCAACGTGTACCGCATCGGTGACCAAAACGCGATTACCCTTGCCAACACCGTCAAGGATTACATTGCAGAACGTGGCGCAAGCCTGCCTGCTGGCACGACGTTGAATTACTGGCGCGACAACTCCAAAACCATCAAAGCGCGTCTTGCCACTTTGACATCCAGTGCCGTGCAGAGTGCGATTTTGGTATTTATTGTGCTGACGCTGTTCCTGCGCATTGATTTGGCGTTTTGGATCATGCTGGGGATTCCGGTGAGTTTCCTTGGTGCTTTGTGGCTGATGCCGGAATTGGGAGTAACGCTCAATTTGGTGAGTATGTTTGCGTTTGTTCTGGTGCTGGGAATTGTGGTCGACGATGCGATTGTCACCGGGGAAAATATCTATTCGCACGTCAAACGCCATGATGACCCGCTACGCGCAGCCGTCGAGGGCACACAAGAAATTACCGTACCTGTCACTTTCGGGGTAATGACCACCGTAGCGGCGTTTTCACCGCTGTTGTTTATGGGAGGGGATCGCGGGCCGATTTTCGCGCAAATCCCGCTGATCGTGATTCCGGTGCTGATTTTCTCACTGATCCAGTCAAAGTTCGTGTTGCCGGTGCATTTGCGCCACTTGCACCCACGCCGTGACGACGAAATCGGTGCATTCACCCGTTTCCAGCGCAAATTTTCGCACGGGCTGGAAACCTTTGTCGAGCGCGTTTACCGCCCCTCACTGGAAACCGCGCTCAACTGGCGTTATCTGGTGCTCAGTCTCTTCATCGCCTTGTTGATCCTCACGCTGACATTACCCATGAGCGGGCGCATGAAATTCACCTTTTTCCCGCGTGTGCAAGGCGAATTTGCCACCGCCACCTTGCAAATGCAGGAAGGCACGCCGATTGACATGACCACGCGCCACATTGAGCGTATGGCGGAAGCTGCCAGTAAATTACAGGCAAAATACATCGAGCCGACCACGGGCGAGAGCATTATTCAACATATTCTTATCACGGTTGGCGCAACCGGCTCTTCCGGCAGACGTGGTGAAAGTACCGGCAAATCGCATTTGGGCAGCGTCACCTTCGAGATTATCGCCCCAGAAGAACGTAGCTTGGAAATCAGCAGCACCGCCTTGACCAACGAATGGCGCCAACTGATCGGTGCTATCCCCGGCGCACAGGAGGTCAGTTTCCGTGCTGAAGTCGCCCAAGGCGGCAGCCCCCTGGCCGTGCAATTGCGCGGCAATGATTTCGTGGAGATGGCAAAGGTTGCCGATAAAATCAAGGAAAAAATGGCAGAATACGAGGGTGTTTTCGACATTAAAAACAGCTTTGAAGGCGGCAAACAGGAGGTGCAATTGCGCATCCGTCCCGAAGCCGAACAACTGGGCTTGACACTGGGCGCCATCGGTACGCAAGTGCGTCATGCGATTTTTGGTGCGGAAGCCCAGCGCATCCAGCGTGACAAATCGGAAGTCAAAGTGATGGTGCGTTACCCCAAAGAAGAACGCTATTCATTAGCGGATTTGCAAAACTTGCTGATCCGCACCACCGACGGCGCGGAAATCCCCTTGATCGAAGTGGCGGACATTACGTTAGGGCAAGGTGCACCGAAGATTTCACGGGTCGACCGCCAGCGGGTCATTGATGTCACCGCTGATGTCGACAAGGGGCGCATCAATATCCCCAAAGTGGTCGCCGATTTTCGCGTGTGGCTGGACGCAGAATTGCAGCAACATCCGGGCGTCAGCTACGACATGGAAGGGGAGCAAAAAGAACAGCGCGAGTCGATGGGTAGCTTGTTCATGGGGCTGGGCTTTGCCTTGCTGGCGATTTACATCCTGCTGGCGATTCCGTTGCAATCGTATGCCCAACCATTGGTGGTCATGAGCGTGATTCCGTTCTCGATTATCGGCGCATTCGGTGGGCACGCTTTGATGGGCATGGATTTGAGCATCAGCAGCCTATTCGGCTTGCTGGCACTGTTCGGGGTAGCGGTAAACGATTCCCTTGTCATGGTGGATCGCATTAACCACAAACTCAAAGAAGGTATGGCAATTGCGGAAGCAGTGCGGGAGGCAGGGGCTACCCGTTTCCGCCCAATTTTGCTGACCTCACTCACCACGTTTGCCGGAATGACCCCGCTGTTGCTGGACAAGACCACCCAAGCGCAATTCCTGATTCCAATGGCGGTGTCTCTGGGTTTCGGGATTTTGTTTGCGACCTTCCTTGCCTTGTATCTGGTGCCTGCGTTGTACCTGGTGAAAGAAGACGTGCGTGAGTTGCCCGCTAAATTGTTCGGCAAGTCTCACAAAATCGCCAACACCTCCACCAAGGACTCAATGGTGTAATCCGGCTCAAACGGGTGCGCGTCGGCTTCGCGCCGGTAATGGATGGTGGTCATGCCAAAACGCTTGGCCATCGCCAGATTTTCCAAGCGGTCGTCGATAAACGCGATGTGTTTGCCCCCTACCCCGCTGGCTTGAATCAAAGCTTCGTAAATCGCGGGTTCGGGCTTTTGGCACTTGACCGTCCCGCTGATAATGCGCGGCTCGAAACGTTCGCTGAAGGCAAACCGCGCTTCCAACATTCCCCCCCATTCCGCCCCTAAATTGGAAAGAATGCCGAGGCGGTAACGTTGTGACAGGGCGTAGGTCACTTCCGCCAAGTCCGCATCCAATTCAAAAAAGTTGAGAAATTGCTGGCGGATGGGCGATTCCAGCGTCAAGCCGATGCCTTCCCAAAACGCCGCTTCGCTAATCTGCCCGCCGGTATAAGCATCGTAATACGGCTTGACGGTGGCTTTGGTCACGGTGGGGGGTAACAACGGCAGCAAGCCGTGAGTGACAAGGTGTCCGTCGGAAATCACGACACCGAATAGGTCGAAGGCGATGAGTTTGAGGGTGTGTTGCATAGAGTTTAACCAGTTACCATAAAATAATACATAAAAAATTAAAAAAATGTGATGGCTGTCATGACGATTTGACACTGCAGCCACAGGGGGCTGGTGTGGTGCAAATGACTGGCGGATGCCGACGGTGGATGAGCTTTCTGGTATTGCACGGTTAGACCGTTACCAATACCCAGCGACAGATGCACCTGCCATTGATACGGATTATTTCCCTAATACCACGTCTACGGTGGCTCCGTATGGCGAATATGCTGTTTTTGGTCGTCGTCTCCTTATGCTCTCAATGGCAACGTCGCATGGAGCGTCAACTTCGACCACGGCGGTGACGACTGGCTCAATAAGGTTAACGCCTTTCAGGTTCGGTTAGTGCGTAGCGGACAGTGATTTTGCGTTTTGTCTTCACTTGACATCCTCCCCTCCCTAAAGGAAGGGGATTCCTACGGGAGCTAAGCGGC
>CAYQTB010000075.1:0-12080 GCA_964420315.1 uncultured Thiothrix sp.
AACCACACATACTCGTAGTCCAACGTGCCCACTTCCAGCTCATCATCCAGATAAATACTGCTCTCGTTGCTGCATTGGGTGAAATACGAGCGCATTAACGTGTCCTCTCTGGGTTTATCGCTGTTATCCCAGCAACGCACCACGCCGGTAACATCCATTGGCACTTTGAAACGCCCCAGTTGCTGAAGCGTCCATTCCCGCTTCCGCAAATTTTGCACGTACTTATCGGCGTTGTTTTTCAATTGATCCGTAATACGCTGCCCAATGTCCGTATCTGCCTGAAAACCGGTCAGTTTCAGGCGCTCCAAAATGATTGCCAAATATTCTGCGGGTACTAGGTAACTCAAACCATTGCCCGATGTCGCCACGTTGATACCCACCACATTCTTGTTTTCGTCCAGCGTAGGGCCACCACTCATCCCGGAATTAAGGCTGCCAGAAAACAGGATATTGTTATCATCACTGGATTTCATGACTCCATTATTCGTGCCTTCCACAATCGAGAAGCCTTTATCCATCGGATTACCCAAGGAATATAATCGCGCCCCCTTGGGTGGAATCTTCGCAATTTGCAAGGGTTTACCTAAAGGCGTATCGGCTTTCAACACAGCAAGGTCGTGCAACACATCCACCGCCAGCAATTCCAAACGCCCGGTATTGCCGGAAGTCGACAAATAATCCAGTGCGAAATCGCCTTCGGGGTTATTGATGTACGTGCTCACCACATGATAATTGGTGGCAATAATATCCGGGCGCATCACCACAAATGCCGAGCCAATCGCGGTTTTTTTGCCGGTTTGCTGATTAATAACCCGCACCTGATACACCGATACCTCAACATCCGAATAAATGGAAGAAGAACTGTTTTCCGCCCACGACGGCGAGGCGACCCCTAACCACAGGGTCGCCAACAAAAGCAAAAGTCTTAACGACACGTAGGCATTCCTTAACGCTTATAAGCTGGCAAATACATCGTTAGCAATGGCGATGGTTTCATCCAAATCGGCTTGACTATGGGCATTGGAAACAAACCCCGCCTCATACGCAGACGGCGCAAGGTAAACGCCCCGGTCTAACATGCCGTGGAAAAAGCGGTTGAACTGTTGAATATTGCATTGCGTCACTTGCGCGTAAGTGTCAATGCGTGGTTCAGTGGTGAAGAACAAGCCAAACATGCCCCCCACTTGCTGGGTGATAAACGGCACACCGGCAGCGTCGGCGGCTTGCTGCAAACCTTCCAGTAAATAGGTGGTTTTGCTGGTCAATTCCGCGTAGAAATCTTCACGGGAAATGATTTCCAGCATTTTCAACCCTGCTGTCATGGCAATCGGGTTGCCGGATAACGTGCCCGCTTGGTACACCGCACCCAAGGGTGACAGATGTTCCATAATGTCACGTCTGCCGCCAAACGCACCCACTGGCATTCCACCCCCGATGATTTTACCCAAGGTGGTAAGGTCGGGCTTCACACCGTACACTTGCTGCGCCCCGCCCAGTGCCACCCGAAAACCGGTCATGACTTCATCAAAAATCAGTACCGCGCCTGACTGATCACACACCTCACGCAAGGTTTCGAGGAAACCGTCTACAGGCGGGATGCAGTTCATATTGCCGGACACAGGTTCGACGATAATACAAGCAATCTCATGCCCACGCGCCGCAAACACTTCGCGCACCTGTGTGCTATTGTTATAGTCAAGCGTCAGGGTGTATTGCGCCAACTCCGCTGGCACACCGGGGGAACTCGGTTGTCCAAAGGTCAATGCCCCCGAACCGGCTTTCACCAGCAGCGAGTCGCCATGACCATGATAACCCCCTTCAAACTTGACCAAGAAGTTGCGCCCGGTAAAACCACGCGCCAAGCGAATCGCCGACATCGTGGCTTCTGTGCCCGAACTGGTCATACGCACCATTTCAATGGACGGCATGATGGCGCAAATGCGCTCTGCCATGGTGATTTCCAATTCGGTCGGCGCACCGTAGCTCAAACCATCCACCGCAGCGGCTTGCACAGCAGCAACGACTTCGGGGTGCGCGTGACCAGCGACCATTGGCCCCCACGACCCGACGTAATCAATCAGGCGATTACCGTCCGCGTCCCACATATACGCCCCTTGAGCGCGGGCAATAAACCGGGGTGTGCCACCGACACTGCGAAAAGCCCGCACCGGGGAATTGACCCCACCGGGAATGGAATGTTTAGCTTGCTCAAATAAAGTCTCAGAACGGGTCACGGCTGGCATCCTTGGCAGAGTTGACGATAACAGGAAAAGCTTAACAATCTTACGCGAGAGGCTAACGCTTGAATAGTTACAAACGAGGTTTTGGATTACTGGTAGCCATTGCGCTTCCCCTAGCTTACCTATACGGCAAGCCAGACACACCGACTAAACCCTCGCTGCCAGCACCTACAGTAGCACACCTTGACACCACGAATACAGCCGCACGTTTTCCTTTTGCCGCCTCGCCACCATTGGCACAAACGTCAAGGAGTCACAGCGCAATCCCTGCGCCTGATGCACCACCGGGAAATGCTGCATTATTGGCTACGCTTGAACCCTTGCTTAGTGAAATCAACACCACCTTGCTGGAAATTTCCAACTTGCAACAGCTCATCTACAACCCCTATACCCCGTATCAACCAGCCGACGAAGCCATCCGCGAAGCCTATCAACCACGGCTTGATGATTTATCCCTGCATCTTGAAAAGCGCTTTACCCAAGCCAAAGATATTTCCATGCCTCACACCCTTCGCGCCATGTGGGAACAAATTCTTAACCTAGGGTTGGAAGACCCTGCCAGTTCCCAAGCATTAGGTCTGATCAGTATCTCGCTGGATGATGCTTTATTTGAAGACATGCTCACGGTTCTAGCCGCAGGTGAATATTCGGGTATAGCACGCTCCAATTTAGCGTACAGCGCCCTATTACCCCCCGAAACCCGCTACTATGACGGCAGCGTAGGCGCAACAATCACCCAACGCGCCACTCCACGCCAGCAACGCATCAAAGATTTTCTCGAAACCCAATTCCTGCGTGAAACTGACCCCGATGTGTTGAGCACCTACCTGAGTATTTATCATACCATGTCACAAGATGCGCATGGCTTAGTACCCGCAACACAATTTGCACAACAACTGGAACAGCTACGCGGTCAGATTAACCCGGAGCAATACTTCGGTTTCCGTTTACAGCAACAGGCACTAACCGACCCCAACACCGATGTCAGCACCCTATTGCGCGATATCAACAGTAACCCCATGACCCCACAACAACGGCAAAGCATGATGGCAATGCTCAGCAATAGCATTTTCATGGAACTCTCCCCCAATGCGGCGGAAACCAACGCCAACCGGGTAATACCAGCACCACACCAGCAATTGCTATTGCAATACCTCGAAACTGGCATAGCGCAACCCACTCTGCAAGACCGTTACGCACTCTCCGACTACGGAACCCAACGCTATGCAATAGAATTACTCAAACACCGCGAACACGCCGATGAAACGTACTACCAACGCATTATTGACAGCAAAGTATTGGCAGAACAGGTGGGCTTAATCTTGGGGTCACACATGGGCGGTGCGTCAATTATCGAAAAACTGCAAAACAATATAGCATTGCGCCAACGCCTTACCACCCAACTGCAACAACCCCATTTAAGTGCAGATGCCCGCTCAGCATTACAGGATGCGCTCAGCATGATCACACCCGAATCCACTATGCTAGAGCCGGAATATAGCCCCGAATCAATGCCTGATAACGTGCAGCCTGATGCTCAATCGCAGGGTTATTAAACACATCGGTAATCACCGCCAGCATATCCGCGCCATTTACCAACAAATCCGGGGCATTTTCCAGCGTAATGCCACCGATAGCGCAGATGGGTAGCGTGAGTTGCTGATGCGCTTGGTGCAATAATTCTAGCGTAGCGCGAGGCGCGTTTGGTTTGGTGGGTGAGGGGAAAAAGCTCCCGAAGGCGATGTAATCTGCACCGTGTTGCGCCGCTGTTAACGCCAGTTCCAACTGGTTGTAACACGACACCCCGATAATCGCCGTATTGCCCAAGGCTGCGCGTGCCACGGTTAGCGCGGAATCTTCGCGACCTACGTGCACACCATCCGCTTGCACGGTCTTCGCCAACGCCACATCGTCGTTGATGATAAACAAAGCGTTGTGCTCGTGACACAAAGCACGCAAAGCACGCGCCTCTTGCTCACGGCGCGCGCTGTCGGTGGTTTTGTCGCGGTATTGGACAATGGCAGCACCGCCCAGTAAGGCTTGTTCAACTTTTTCCAGTAGCAGGTTGCCAGTGGAGTCGTCGGTGATGGCGTAAAGACCTTTCATTCGAGCGTTCATTTTGCTAGGTTAATCCTTGCCGTCCTGTAAATGCTGTTCGCTATCCATGCTTTGATCAGATTGCGCGGCAAACCTCGCCCTTCAGGGCGGGGAGGATAGCGTGGTGGCAAGGCGGCTCGATGCCGCAGTAGCCACCTAACAGGCAGATAAACGGTATTGCCAAAAGGGTTCACTCCCCCTATATTCTTACTACCCACCGTTGTAGGCGGTGGGATTCTGGAAGTACCGCAGGATATGCGGGAAGGGTTCTCTCCAAAGTGGGAGTTTGAAAAACCAGAATGTAGCAAAACCCATCGCTCTGGAAACTGAGGTTGTGTAAAAAAATATTTCCCTTCAGGGTTACAACGGACTAAGAGAACCCACCGAAGGGGTGAAGCCTTACCGCTTAGCTCCCGTAGGAATCCCCTCACTTTAGGGAGGGGAGGATGTCAAGCAGTATGCGGATAACTTCCACAGAGCAAGACACACCGATGCGGTAAAAGATTAGGTGTACTCCAACTGGATGCCGTTTGTACTCAATGCGGATGTGGTTAATGGGTTGGCCTGCATTTGGGTTCTCTGCCAGAAAGTCAAAGGCATCCAGCAGTTTCTCGCCATACTGTTCCGCTTTTGTTAGTCCCCAAGTTGTCGCACCATAACGCCAGATGCTTTTCAGGTCTTCCACTGCCAGCGGTGACAAGCTGTACTGCGCCATTACTTGTTCCCCAATTCTGCCCGCATTTCGCGCTTAAATGCTTCATGGTCAAAGGCTTGGGGTTGTCCACTGTTTTCGCCTGCAATCAAAGCTTCCCGCAAACGTTGCACCCGCAATTCTTGTTCTTCCAACAAACGCAAAGCAGCGCGGATGACTTCACTGACGGAGTGATAACTCCCCGCACTCACCAAACGATCAACGAACGTTTCAAAATGACCACTGAGGGATATAGAAGTATTTCGAGACATAACACGATTCTCAAGTCTGTCGATTACCCTGATTATACCAAAAATTGGTATTTTATCTGTGTAATTTGTATGCAGTAGCATAACGGATTCTTGGCAGAGCGTGAATGGCTTTGTAGTGCCGACTATTTTAGTGTGTACTTGAAAATAGACTTGACCATTTTAAAGTACACACTAAAATAGTCGGATGCGCTATATTAAACACCCCATCCAGCAAGATTTGCAACGTAAAATGGTTTTCATCGGTGGTCCACGACAAGTGGGCAAAACCACACTCGCCAAAAGCTTGTTAGCAGATAACGGTACAGGACGTTATTTCAACTGGGATTACGATGATGACCGTCAAGCTATCCTTCAAAAGAAATGGAGCAGCGACGACACCTTGCTGGTTTTCGATGAGTTGCATAAATATCCGCACTGGAAAAGCTGGGTAAAAGGGCTGTATGACGTAGTACACCAGCAACACCCAATACTGGTGGCAGGCTCGGCGCGACTGGATGTTTACCAACACGGAGGCGATTCATTGCTAGGGCGTTACCATTATTGGCGTTTACACCCCTTCACACTGGATGAAACGCCGGCGGATATAGACAGACATGAATCGTTCCGGCGATTAATGACCGTTGGAGGATTTCCCGAACCTTTTTTCATCAATGACTTGAGAGAAAGTCGTCGCTGGCGCAAAGAGCGTTTCGACCGGGTGTTGCAGGAAGACATCCGTGATTTGGAAAGCATTAAAAACATTCAGGGCTTACGCTTGTTTCTGGATTTATTGCGTACCCGTGTCGGTGGCATGATTGTGCTTTCCAATCTGGCACAAGATATTCAGGTAGCACCTCAGACCGTAAAATCGTGGTTAGAATCATTAGAACGGATGTATGTGCTGTTCACGGTCATGCCTTACACGCAAGCCATTGCCCGTGCCATTTTGAAACCACCCAAAGTGTATTTCTTTGATAATGCGGATGTTGTGGATGATAAAGGTGCAAGATTTGAAAATTTGGTGGCAACATCCCTACTCAAACGACTGCATTACCGCGAAGACCACGACGGCTACCGGTGCGAATTACGCTACATCCGCGACAAAGAAGGACGGGAAGTAGACTTTGCCATTATCGTTGATGGTGAGTTGGAAGAGTTGATTGAGGTGAAATACAGCGATGATGGGATTTCACCCTCCTTACGCTATTACACCGAACGCCTGAAACCTAAACGGGCAACGCAATTGGTTGCCACATTGGATAAGCCGTATGATGCGCATGGGGTTAGGGTGACGAATCCGCTTGCTTATTTTGCGGATGCACGGCATTAACGCGAACAGGTAACAACGTTATACCTGCTGCATATCGACATCTGCAAAATTATTGCCGCCAATAAAACCGATTCGGCAACCACTGCCCGCGCCCGATTTTACGCCCAGCCTGCAAACTTCCCCACGTATACGCTTGTGCCGTAGCTACCGCTTTCACCATATCCATGCCTTTGGCGAGGTTAACCGCGCAAGCGGAAGCGAGGGTGCAACCCGAACCGTGGTAGGTTTCCGGCAAGCGTTCCCACGTCCAAGTGCGTAAGCGTTTGCCTTCGCCATACAGGGCATTTTCCACCTGCGCGGTATCAGCATGAGTGCCAGTCAGCAACACATGGCTGCAACCTTGATCCAGCAAGGAAAGTGCGTATGCGTCCAGCGTATCGCCGTGAATTGCCAATTGTGCCGCTTCGGGGACATTGGGGGTAAGCAAGGTCGTGAGCGGCAATAAATATTCGCGGATTGCCCCTAATAATTGCTCACTGGCAAAGTCTTTGCCACCGCCCGCCGCCAACACCGGGTCAAGAATCACCGGCACATTCGGCGCTTGCAACAGAATGCGATGCACCGCCTGCACCACATCCACACTGCCCAGCAAACCAATTTTGAACGCCGCAATCGGCATATCCGCCAACAGCGCTTCCGCTTGCTGCTCGATCAAATAGTCCGCCAGCGGCTCAATCCGTTGCACGTTGCGGGTATCTTGCACCGTCAAACAGGTAATCACACTCACTGCATGACAGCCTTGACTGGCAATCGCCTCACTGTCTGCTTGAATGCCCGCCCCCCCTGTAGGGTCATGCCCCGCCAAGGTCATTACCACCGGCACTGCCGATGCAACGCTATGCTCTGTTAGCAACAGGTATCTCCTAAACGTTTACTCACCATGACCACCTCATCGTTCATCCCATCCTGATGACGGGTGAACCCCAAACGCTGCATCAATTTCAGCATCCCGTGGTTATGCGGCAATACCTCACCCTCAATGGTGCGCAAGCCTTTAGCCCGCGCTGCCTCGATCAAGGTTTGCATCATCAAACCACCCAAACCCCGGTTCTGCCATTCATCAGCGATCACCAGCGCAAATTCGCAGCTCATTTTATCGAGGTATAGCGCCCCTTTGAAGCCAGCGGACAATTCTAAAGAATTGGCGGAATTTCACTAAGCCGAACACAGAAGAATATTTGAACATAAGGAATCATTGATATTCATCACACTTTTCATTAATTCATAATTTTATTTGATTTGCAAATCAATAAAAGCGCGTATCCCTATCAGGGTACACGCTAGAATCAGGCTCATAAAATATAGTATGCTGATTGCCACTTCAGGAGAGCACCACCGCCCAATCTGTACACCTTGGGCGAAACAACGGTGCATCTCATAGGATTCCAAAATGTCTTTGACGGAGGAGCCTCAATGACGGATGTCGTTGCAACCAACCAGACCATTATCGTCGTCGGCGGCGGTATCAGTGGCATGACCACTGCACTCGAAGCAGCCGAAACGGGCAAGCAGGTCATTTTACTAGAAAAACGCCCTTACTTAGGGGGACGTGTTTCCCAGCTTTACAAATACTTCCCGAAAATGTGTCACCCGACCTGCGGTCAAGAAATCAATCAACGCCGCATCAAGATGAACAAAAATCTCACGGTGATTACCCAAGCGGAAGTTTCCAACATCAGCGGTGATAAAGGTGATTACACGGTTTCCGTGACCATTACCCCGCGTTACGTCAACAGCAACTGTACGGCTTGCGGCGACTGCGCCAAGGCTGCAACGACGGAATTTGACGACGAATTCAACTACAACCTCGGCAAGCGCAAGAGCGTGTACCTGCCCAATGCGATGGCATTCCCACAGCAATACGTGATTGACCAGCGCATCATTGGCACTGCCGAAGCCGAAGCCGCCAAAGCCGTCTGCAAATACGGCGCAATCGAGCTGGATCAGCAAGTCGAAACCCTCGATCTGAAAGCCGGTGCGGTGGTGTTTGCGACAGGTTGGAAACCTTACGACGCGAACAAGATTCAGGCTTACGGTTACGACCGTTTCGCCAACGTCATTACCAACGTCGAATTTGAACGCTTGATGGACCCTCACGGCCCTACAGGCGGCAAATTGCTGCGCCCCTCCGATGGCAAAGAAGCGAAAAACATCGCCTTCATCCAATGCGCGGGTTCGCGGGATAAAAACCATCTGGCGCATTGCTCACGTATTTGCTGCATGGCTTCCCTCAAGCAAACCAACTACGTGCAAGAAAAGTTCGGTGACGACGGCAAATCCACGATTTACTACATCGACATGCGAGCAATCGACCGGTTTGACGATTTCTACCAAAACGTGCAAGCCAACCCGAACGTCAGCTTCATCAAGTCCAAAGTCGCCAAGATTGAGGAAGATAAAGCCACGGGCAACCCTGTGCTGCACGGCGTGAATACCGAAGGCTACCACCGTTATGCCAACCAGCATGATCTGGTGGTATTGGCAACAGGCATGGAACCCAGCGTGGATTTCAAAGGTTTCCCGATCAAAATTCTGGTCAACGATGAAGGCTTCATCGAACACGACGACAGCAACGGCGGCATCTTTGCTGCTGGGGTTGCCTCCGACGCGCTGGACGTAAACCGCGCCGTGCAACACGCCACTGCCGCTGCATTACGTGCGGTGCAAGTCGTTAATCAGGTAGCAGGAGCATAAGATGAAAACAGGTGGTTATCTGTGTACGGGTTGCGGTATCGGCGAGCGTCTTGACACCCAATCCCTCGAATCCGTCGCGGTGCGCGAAGGGCGCATTGCATTCTGCAAAACCCACGACTTCCTGTGCAGTCAGGCAGGTGTGGACATGATCAAAGCCGACATGGCGGCGGAAGGCGACGACAAAGTAATCAAAGCGGTCATTATGGCGTGTTCGCGCCGTGCCAAAACCGAAAGTTTCAACTTCGGGGCAGTGCCAATCGCACGGGTCAATTTGCGTGAAGGTGTCATCTGGATTCGTCCAGAAGGCAGCGAACACGACGAAACCACGCAAGAAATGGCAGCCGATTACGTGCGCATGGGTTGCGCCGAAGTCAAGGCAATGCAACAAGCCGATGCCAGCGGTGAGCAAGGCAAAAACAACCACATTATGGTGGTCGGCGGCGGTGTCACGGGCATGACGGCGGCACTCGAAGCCTCCAAAGCCGGTTACTACGCCAGCATTATCGAAAAGTCTGACCGCTTGGGCGGCGTGATGGGGCAACTCAAGCAACGCCAACCGGAGCATTCACCATTCCAACACCCGCAAGACACGGGCGTGGCAGCACTGATCGCTGCGGTGGAAGCGGATGACAAAATCACGGTTTACCTGAATGCCAGTATCGTGAAAACCGCCGGTGCGCCGGGGCGTTTCGAGGTGGACATTGCCTCCAGCGTCGGCACAGGCACACATGCAGAGTTTGGTGCGATTGTGCAAGCCACAGGCTTCACGCCTTACGATGCCAATAACCTGCCGGAATTTAGCTACGGCAAATCACCCAACGTCGTGACCCAGCTTGAGCTGGAAGCACTGGCAACAGCCGCAGGCGATGGCCCGATCAAACGTGCTGACGGTAAAGTGGTCGAAAACGTAGTATTCGTGCAATGCGCGGGGCAACGCAGTACCAAGGAAGGGCATTTGTCCTACTGTTCCGGTCACTGCTGCGCGACCAGCATCAAACAAGCGATGTATTTCAAGGACAGCAACCCTGACATTGAAACCACCGTGTTGTTTGACGACATCCGTACACCGGGTGCAGGTGGTGAAAACTTCTACCGCAGTGCGCAAGACAAGTTCGTGACCTTCCGCAAAGGCAAAGTGTCCACGGTGGAGGTCAAAGGCAATGAGCTGCAAGTCAATTTCAAAGACTTGATCCTTGACGAAGACACCCACATAGGAGCGGATTTAGTGGTGCTGGCAACGGGCATGATTCCGAATTCCGGCACGAATATCGAAACCATGAACGACAAGGATGAGAGCGGCGCGGTCAAAGTTCCGGTTGAATCCATCCTCAACCTGCAATACCGTCAAGGACCAGACGTACCGCAATTGGTGAACGGTTTCACCGATTCGCACTTCATCTGCTTCCCGTATGAAACCCGCCGCACCGGTATTTATACCGCAGGGCCAGTACGCCGCCCAATGGATGCGGCTCAAGCGCAAACCGACGCAATGGGCGCGGTCATGAAAGCGATTCAGGCGATTGAGAACTCCGCCATTGGTCGCGCTGCTCACCCACGTTCCGGCGACTTGAGCTTCCCGTCGTTCCGTAAGGAAGGCTGCACCCAGTGCAAACGCTGCACGGTGGAATGCCCGTTCGGTGCCATCAACGAAGACGAAAAAGGCTACCCGCAATACAACGAAGCGCGTTGCCGCCGTTGCGGGACGTGCATGGGTGCTTGCCCGGTACAGGTTATTTCCTTCAAGAACTACTCCATCGAAACCGTCGGGGCGCAATTGAAAGCCGTCGATGTGCCGGATGAGTTCCAGGAAAAACCGCGTATTCTGGTGCTGGCGTGTGAAAACGATGCTTACCCTGCCCTCGACATGGCGGCTTTGAAACGTAACGAAATGAGCGCGTTTATCCGCGTGATTCCGGTGCGTTGCCTCGGCTCAACCAATACCATCTGGATCAAGGATGCACTGGGTAGCGGTTACGATGGCGTGGTGATGATGGGCTGCAAAAAAGGCGTAGATTATCAGTGCCATTTTGTCAAAGGCTCAGAAATGGCGCATGTGCGTATGGCGAAGATCGGCGACACGCTGTCCACCATGAACCTCGAATCCGATCGGGTCGCGGTGCATGAAGTCGCGATTACCGACATCGACCGCGCACCCAAACTACTCGATGACATGGTAGCCACCATTAACCGTGTCGGCTTAAGCCCGTTCAAGTTCTAAGGAGGAGGCTGGTATGACAACTGCTGTCAATCAAGCGATGGTTGAAAAGTACAAAGGTAACTTCCTCAAAGAAGTGACGGAAAACGTCGAAGAAGGTAACTGGGTTAAAATGTGTATGCAGTGTGGCGTGTGCTCCGGCTCATGCCCGCTGGGACCGCACTGGGATCACCCGCCGCAAGAATTGTTCATGATGATTCGCGCCAACAAGCGTGACGAAGTGCTGTCGTCCACCTCCATGTGGATGTGTACTTCCTGCTACAACTGCGTGGCGCGTTGCCCACGGGGTCTGCCGATTACGCACATCATGCACGGTCTGGCGCACTACGGTAAGCGTCTGGGCATGAAACCCAAGAACCAGCCGACGGAAAAATTCGGGCAAATGTTCTGGGATAACCTGATCAAAAAAGGTCGGGTCAACGAGCTGAAACTGGGTTTGGGCTTGTACTTCAAGGACGGCTTCGTAGAAGGCGTGAAAGTCTCCCTGAGCAAGCAAAAACTCGGCATGAACATGATGAAAGCCAAGCGTATGTCACCGATGGAAATGCTCGGTGGGCATGGC
>CAYQTB010000076.1:0-12007 GCA_964420315.1 uncultured Thiothrix sp.
ATCAAGCGCAACCCAGCGCGGGCATGACCGCCACTGCCACAATACTTTCCGGTGAAACCAAAACCGAGGTGAAGCTCGAAGCGGCAGAGGAAAATCTGTTGAAAGGCACGGGTGATTTCAAGATCACTGATGACATGAAAGTGGTGCTGTCGGTCACGCCTGCACCACTGACCGTGCGTTATACGCCGTTCCAGAAAGCTGAGTAACCATTAACCGTAGCGGTTAATTCGCCGGATTGATACCATCCGGCGAGTGCTCTCGCGCTATTGAATTTTCACGCTTTCCACCCGCTCCCCATCCGCCAGCAACATCCACGCGCTGAGCTTGGACCGCGCGCACCCAAGCCCCCCTTGGTTGACTGGGGTTGGTTTCATGCGGATACCAAGAATGGGGTACGCGATGAAAATCCGGGGTGAAGATAGCCGAAACAGGATTTTCATCACTGAAGTAAACATAGCCGTAGCCCCCCGTCGACTAGCACACTGAATGGATTATTGTTTAATCGTAAACCGTATAAGTAATTGATGACAGTTATCATAAAAATTATGATTCGAGTAACTTCAGTGCCGTGATTTCAACGCTAAACTCAATAACTTCGCCGTAATATCCACAACCGGAATCACCCGCTCATACGGCATTCGCTTGGGACCAATCACGCCGAGTACACCCAATTGCTCGCCATCGACTTCATACGGCGCAGTAACAAGGCTGCATTCGTCGAATACCGCTTGACCGGATTCACGTCCGATAAAGATTTTCACACCATCAGCCTGCAAGCATTTATCCAGTAAGCCTAAGATGTCGCGCTTGCGAGTGAAAGCGGCAAATAATTCGCGCAGCTTGGCAATGTCCGACAAATCGTCGTAACCCATCAGATTGGTTTCACCGGCAATCACACAATCTTCATCCGGTTTCTCACCCAGATCGGCAACCGCTTTTTCACCCAACTCAATGGCAGAGAGCATCATGAGGTTCATTTGTTCGCGGTGCTGGCGCATTTCTTCCAACAAGGTAGCGCGGGCTTGCTGCAAATCCTTGCCAATCAAACGTTCGTTGAGGAAATTAGCCGCTTGTTGCAACTCTGAGGAAGTCACATCCGTATCGAGTTGGATAATGCGGTTTTGCACCTCGTTGCGGTTCATCACCAAAATCGCGAGAACTTGACGACTGGACAGGCTCAAAAATTCAATCTGGCGAATCGAGGATGGGTTACGGCGCGGCACACTCACCACGCCGGTTAGTTGGGTAATCCCCGACAATAAATTAGAGGCGGACTGGATTAACGCCCCCAGATCACGCTCGGCTTTTAACTGCCCTTGTAAAATATGAATCGCGTGCTGTTCCAGTGGTTTGATATTCACCAATGCATCCACAAACAAACGGTAGCCTTGCGAAGTGGGAATGCGCCCCGCTGACATGTGTGGCGCACGGATGTAGCCCATGTCCTCCAAATCCGCCATGACATTGCGGATGGTGGCAGCGCTTAAATCCAAGCCACTGCTGCGGGCAAGGTTCCGCGAACCGACCGGCTGTCCGTCTTGGATATAGCTCTCCACTAACACTTTGAGGATGTGCCGAGCGCGTTCGTTCAGTTCTGGGTGTTGCTGTGTACTCATGCCATCATTTATAGGGGTAAAGCCTCACAGATACAAGCCTGTTTAACTTGCAATTTATTCCCAGCTTTGCCAGCCTTACCGCTTTACTCATACAAGCATCGGTTATGAACCCGTTTTCTCACATCGGTCTGTTTACCAAACCCAACGACACCCGTGTCGATAAGACGCTGTTCCAGTTGTACGAATTCCTGCTGGAACGCGGTTATCACGTCCATTGCGACCGCAATGCAGGCATTATTTTGGGCTTGCCCACCCTGCCATCCGACATGTTGGCTCGCAGTATTGATCTTGCGATTGTCGTGGGTGGTGATGGTACTTTACTCGCCACCGGACGCTTACTCGCCGATCATGCAGTTCCGCTGATTGGTATCAACTTGGGTCGGCTGGGTTTTCTGGTCGACATTTCCCCCGACGAAATGCTCGCCCAATTGGAGCAAATGTTCGCCGGTCAATACAAAGAAGAGCCGCGCTTTGTACTCCACGCCGATGTCATCCGTGAAGATGAAATCATCGGTAGCGGTGAGGCACTCAATGACGTGGTACTGCATGTACGCAATGAAGTGCGCATGATCGAATTCACCACCCGCATTGACGGTTACTTTGTGAACACCCAACGCGCCGACGGCATTATTATTACCACGCCCACCGGCTCAACCGCTTACGCACTTTCCAGCGGCGGTCCGATTTTGCACCCAGCCTTGCAAGCCTTGGCACTTGTACCGATTTGCCCGCACACCCTGAGCGATCGCCCGCTGGTCATCAGCAACCAAAGCGTCATCGACATTCACTTGTGCGAAGACCGCGATATTCCTGCTCGCGTCTCTTTCGATGGGCATAACAATATTGAGCTGGAATCCGGCGATGCAGTGCGCATTCACACCCGCCCAGAAAAAGTGCGCCTGCTGCACCCACAAAGCTACGATTACTACCGTATTTTACGTGAAAAACTGCATTGGGGAGTGCAACCGTAAACCATGCTGACACATATCCACATTCGCGATTTTGCAATTATCGACACGCTGGAACTCGAACTGCATCCTGGCATGACCGCCTTAACAGGTGAAACCGGCGCGGGCAAATCCATCCTACTGGATGCCATCGGCTTAGTGCTTGGCGATAAAGCCGACAGCAATACGGTACGCCACGGTGCAGACAAAGCCGAAATCACCCTGAGCGTCGACATTACCCAAACCCCTTCCGCCCGCGCATGGTTGGAAACCCAAGGCATGGAAGGCACGGATGACACCTGCATCCTCCGCCGCGTCATTACTACGCAAGGCAAATCACGTGCCTGGATCAACGGCTCCCCCGCCAACCTCGCCCAATTACGCGAGCTCGGCGAACAACTGGTCGACATCCATGGTCAGCACGAACACCAATCACTGATGAAAAAAGACGCACAACGTCAAATGCTGGATGCTTTCGCCGACAACGATACCCTGTTGGACGACACCCGCAGAGCATGGTCGACATGGAAAAAACTGCACGAACGTGTCACCTTGTTAAGCAGCCAAAACCAGCAACACCAAGAACGCATCGACTTATTGCGTTTTCAATCGCAAGAACTCGAAGCCCTCGCCTTGCAACCCAACGAGGCCGAGCAGCTTGACGACGAACTCAACCGCCTCGCCAATGCCGAACAACTCCGTAGCACTGCCGCGCAAGGTTACGCGCAACTCTACGATGACGAACCCTCGTTGTATTCCGCCCTAGGTCGCCTGATTCATGATCTTGCTCAGCAAGTGCGCGTCGATGCGCGGTTAGAATCGTCACTGGAATTGCTCACCAGTGCGCAGATTCAACTGCGAGAAGCCGCTGCACAATTGCGCGATTACGCCGAAAGCCTCGATATTGACCCCGAACGCCTGCAAGTGGTCGAAAACCGCATTGCCGACATTCGCAGCCTTGCTCGCAAATACCGCACCGAACCGGCTGAACTCCCCGTCCGTTTAGCTGAAATCCAACAAGAACTGGTACAACTTGATAGCGACGATTACGACCTCGATGCGCTCGAACAACAGTTACAAACAGCAACGACAAGCTACCAAGAACAAGCCAGTTTGCTGAGTCAAGCACGTCAGCAAACCGCCCAGCAACTTTCCGCCGGTGTTTCGCAAGCCATGCAACAACTCGGCATGCAGGGCGGCAAATTCGCGATTCAAGTAGTTCACGATGCCACCAACGCCTTTCAAGCGACCGGTATGGATAGCATTGATTTCACCGTCAGTGCTAATCCCGGTCAGCCCTTGAAACCACTGATGAAGGTCGCATCCGGCGGCGAACTGTCACGTATCAGCCTCGCCATTCAAATGATTGCCGCGCAAAAAGTTACCCTACCTGCGTTGATTTTCGACGAAGTGGATACTGGCATAGGCGGCGGGATTGCCGAAGTGGTTGGCAAACAACTTCGCGCCCTAGGCACGAATCGGCAAGTATTGTGCGTCACGCATTTACCGCAAGTCGCCTCGCAAGCCCACCAACACTACAAAGTCACCAAGATCAAAGGCACAGAACAAACCACTACCGGTATCGAGCACCTCACTCGTGCACAACGGGTGGAAGAAGTGGCGCGAATGATTGGCGGGGTCGCAATTACGCCCGCCACACTGGCGCTGGCGGAAGAGATGCTTACAACTGGTTCCTAAGCATTAACTCTTTAGGGTGCGGGTTCAGGTAATGCTGGCGTTCAATATACGGTTGCGGATGTCGCCGGAAATGGTGTTTCAACAAGGTGATCGGTACCACTAAGGGTACATAACCGTGCCGGTATTGGTGAATGGTTTCCAGCATTTCCTGCCGGTCTGCCGCATCAATACAGCCTTTCAGATAGCCCATTAAGTGCATCAACACATTGGCATGTTGCCCGCGTGTTACCCGTTTTTCTAACGCCATCATGAGTAAACGAAAATAAGCATCCGCCAACGCGGGGAAATCCTCCACACGCCCCACTTGGGCGACCATTTGACCCAACTCACGGGCAATATCCTGATCGTGTGCCATGAGCACGTATTTATGATCAGCATGGAAATCAACCAAAACACCCGGTGTTAATCCCACTGCTAATAACTGTTGCCAGCGGTGATACACAAATACCCGTCCGATAAAATTTTCCCGCAGTACGGGGTCACACAAACGCCCCTCTTCCTCAATCGGCAATAAGGGAAAGGTTGCACGTAAGGTTCGTGCAAAAATACCCATACCATCACGTTTCGGCGGTGTGTTGGGCTTTACCAGCGAATACACTTTGACCCGCTCCATGCCGCAACTGGGGGAGTTTTTTTTCAGGATATACCCACGAATCCCCTGCAATTGCGGCATAGCAGTGTCGATATAACGCGCCAACACCTCGGTATGGTCAATATTGGCATCGTTGGTATTCACCGCACGTAATGAACCGTCGCTACGTACCAAATGCAGGGTTGGACGCGGCACACCCAGCCCCGCGCCCACTTCCGGGCAGAGTGGCACAAAATCAAAGTACAAACCCAGTGTGCCGGTAATATAGCCATCGTGCTTGTGTCCGCCATCAAAGCGCACTTTCTGACCGAGTAGACAGGCACTAATTCCGATTTTTATTTTGTCTTCATGTTGCATTACGGCAAGTTCGCTTCAATTAATTTCACCAGCTTATCACTTTGCGGGGTCACAAAGCTGGAAAAACTACCGATCAACTCGCCCTTGGTGTTTAGTACGTATTTGTGGAAATTCCAGCTAGGGTGCTCACCTGCCATTTCCCCCAACACCTGATAGAGCGGTGAAGCATTCTTTTTGAGTACTTGGGTTTTCTCAAACATGGGGAATTTGACCCCATAGGTCAGCTCACAAAAATCCTTAATCTCTTGTTCTGAGCCGGGGTCTTGTCCAGCAAAATCGTTGGAAGGGAACCCCAGCACCACCAAACCACGGTCTTTATAATCGCTGTACAACTTTTCCAACCCCTCAAACTGCGGCGTAAAGCCACACTTGCTGGCGGTATTCACCATTAGTACCACTTTGCCCTTGTAGGCTTCGCACAAATTAACGGTTTTATCCGAACCCAATTCACGCAAGGTGAAGTTTAACACCGCTGGGCAACCATTGTCGGTCGTAGGCCCTGCCACGGGTTCAGCCAGTGCATTGCCGGTGGCAAACAAACTGATTGCCAAGCCGAAAAATTGCTTAATCATGATTATCTGCTCTCTTAATAATGATCAATGCAAATATTGTCCCACCTTTGTCGCACTTTGGGTAAATAGCTACAAGCAAATAGGGGTAAAAAAACCGTATTCGCCAACGTGGAATAACAGTCGCCCTTAACAAAACCGCTTTGTATAATCGCCGCTTTGCTAGCCGATGATGTGACCAAACCTAATGGAAAATCGTAACTTTCTCGCCGAATGGCACCCCCAATGGGGCATTTTACTGGCATGGCCGCACCCAGACACCGACTGGGCAGACAATCTGGACGCTGCCGAAACTTGTTACGCCGCGATAACCAGCGCCATTAGCCAACGCGAAAACGTACTCTTACTCTGCCACGATGCACCGCATCAAGCACATATTACAGCGGTGTTAAGCACACAACCTTACTTGCCCGAACGGGTACATTTCGTGCAAATGCATTATAACGATACATGGGCACGCGACTTTGGATTCATCACGGTGATGCGCGATGGCAAACCCTTATTACTGGATTTCACCTTCAATGCGTGGGGCGGCAAATTCGGCGCGGCGCAAGACAATGCGGTTAATCAACAACTCGCCGCACTCCCCTTGCTCCAACACAATGCCTTGGAAGCACACACGCTGGTAATGGAAGGCGGTAGCCTCGAAACGGATGGGCAAGGCACTTTGCTGACTACGGAAATTTGCCTGCTCAACCCCAACCGCAATCCAACGCTTGACAGAACCGCAATTGAAGCAGAATTACGCCAAACACTCGGCGTTACCCGCATTTTGTGGCTGGCACACGGGCATCTGGAAGGTGATGATACCGATGCACACATCGACACGTTGGCACGCTTTGCCGACGTTGACAGTATTGTATACATGAGCTGCACCGATTCAACCGATTCGCATTACCCTGCCTTACAAGCGATGCAAGCGGAATTGCAAGCCTTGCATCAAGCCAATGGCGAACCGTACCGGCTGTTCCCGATCCCCATGCCGGAAGCCATTTATGAAGGTGGACGGCGTTTACCCGCCAGTTACGTCAACTTTCTGATCATTAATGGCGCGGTATTGTTACCTGTGTATGCTGATGAATGTTTTGATCCGGTTGCCATTGAACAAATGCGAGCCGCCTTCCCCCAACATGAAATTATCCCGATTGATTGCCGTGCATTGATTGCCCAGAATGGCAGTCTCCACTGTATCACCATGCAAATTCCGCAAGAGGTCGTTAGTGTATGAGTCGTCCTATCACCGTTGCCGTGGTGCAACACAGTAATACAGCGGATTACATCGTTAATCTGGAGCAGAGCATCGTGGGCATTCGCCGTGCTGCTGCACAAGGCGCACAGTTGGTGATGTTGCAGGAATTGCATACTGGGCTGTATTTCTGCCAAGTCGAAGACACCGATTATTTTGACCTTGCCGAAACCATTCCCGGCCCTAGCACGGATACCTTGGGCAAACTCGCTGCCGAATTGGGTATTGTGATTGTGTGTTCTTTGTTTGAAAAACGCGCCACGGGTTTGTATCACAATACCGCCGTAGTGCTGGATACCGATGGCAGCATTGCCGGGAAATACCGCAAAATGCATATCCCCGATGACCCCGGTTATTACGAGAAATTCTACTTTACTCCCGGTGATCTGGGTTTCACGCCGATCAAAACCAGCCTAGCCACCTTAGGGGTACTGGTTTGCTGGGATCAGTGGTATCCCGAAGCAGCGCGACTGATGGCACTCGCTGGCGCAGAATTGCTGCTCTACCCCACCGCGATTGGCTGGAATCCGCACGATACGCCGGAAGAACAAGCACGGCAGCGTGACGCGTGGATTACGATTCAACGTTCCCACGCGGTTGCCAACAATATTCCGGTATTAAGCGCCAATCGTATTGGTTTTGAAGGCGACCCCAGCGGGCAAACGGCTGGCAGTCAATTTTGGGGGTCAAGCATGATTGTCGGCTGGCAGGGCGAATTGCTGGCACAAGCCGATACCACCGCGCCGACCGAACTGGTCGTCACCTTGGACTTAGACCGTACCGAACAAGTCAGGCGCTGGTGGCCTTACCTACGTGATCGGCGGATTGATGCGTATGCCGACTTAGTACGCCGCTATCGCGATTGAGCCAAAGTCAATAAAATTTTTATTAAAAACAAAATTTCCTCTATAAATGTGAACCTGCTCACAGCACAATACGACTAATGAGCGCAATAATATGTCTTATTATAGATCGCTCGGCTGGTTAGCACACCAATAGAGGAACTTATCATGTGCAAAATTGTTGCATTAGGGGCATTATTTATTGCAACCTCACTGACTGCATTACCGGTTGATGCTCGCTTGAAACATCACCCGATGGCGCAAGATACCACTCACACCGCCTTTGAATTACCTTACTTGTACGAAAAATTGCGTACATTATTAGGTGACAGGCTTTACCAAGATTTATTGAAAAATGACGAATTCATCGTTTTACAGGATTTGGTCATGACCCATTTGGAGAATCACTACCCCGTGGCGGCAAAATAAAAGGGGCAAGAAACCCTTAGCCCCTTCTCGGTAGTGCGTTTATTCGCCGGTTAAACGGAGGCGATACGCCCCAAAGCATTCTCCAGATTCGCCATGCTGGTCGCAAAAGAAATACGGATGTGCCCATCCAGACCAAACGCTGAACCCGGCACCACCGCTACACCGGTTTTATCCAGCAAATAGCTGGCAAGTGCGGTATCGTCTTCCAGTCCCAAACGTTGGATCATACCCTCTACATTCGGAAAACTGTAGAACGTGCCATCGGCTGGCAAACATTCCACCCCATCCATCGCATTAAAGGCTTTCACCACAAAAGCGTGGCGCTGTTCAAACGCGCTGACCATCGTCTGAATGAAGCTCTGATCGCCATCCAAAGCGACCACTGCCGCGTATTGCGAAATCGAGGTAGGATTCGAGGTGCTTTGCGACTGAATAATATTCATCGCCTGAATCAGCTTTTCCGGTCCGCCAGCATAACCAATCCGCCACCCCGTCATGGAATAAGCCTTGGAAACTCCGTTCAACACAATGGTACGCGCATACAAATCCGGGCAAACATTCAGAATATTGACAAACTTTCTGCCTTCAAACAGTACATGCTCGTACATATCATCGGTCGCAATCAAAACCTGGGGATGACGCCGCAACACCTCACCCAATGCTGCCAATTCTTCGCCAGTATACGCCACCCCGGTCGGATTTGAAGGACTATTAATCACAAATAGGCGCGTTTTCGGGGTAATTGCCGCCTCTAATTTGGTTGCGGATAACTTGAAATTTTCTGCTTGACCAGCAGCAACGATCACCGGAACAGCGTCGGCTAATAACACCATATCGGGGTAAGACACCCAGTACGGCGCGGGAATAATCACTTCGTCCCCCGCATTCAGCAGCGCTTGGCACAGGTTATAAAAACTCTGCTTGCCACCGCACGACACCAAAATCTGTTTTGGGGTGAAATCCAAACCATTATCGCGGTTGAATTTACGGATAATCGCCTGCTTCAAAGCGGGTGTACCGTCTACTGCCGTGTAGCGGGTTTGACCGGTTTGGATGGCTTCGATGCCTGCCTGCTTAATGTGATCAGGGGTGTCAAAATCGGGTTCACCCGCCCCCAAACCGATAATATCGCGACCTGATGCTTTAAGCTGAGCTGCCAATGCCGTGATGGCAAGTGTAGGCGAAGGTTTGACGCGCCCAACGCGCTGTGAAAGTTGTATATCCACTGAAACCAACCGTATTACGTGTTATCCATAAACTCGGCAAGCGTTACTCGTTGCCGTACCTGTGTACCCATTTTGCGGTGGATAATGTTACTGCATTATAAACGTGCCAGCAATTCGGGATCAGGGTAGCCATCCACCGGCAACCCTAGTTTTTGCTGCACCTGACGCACGGCTTCACGGGTTTCTTCGCCGATAATCCCATCAATTTTGGAAATAGCCTGTCCTTGTGCTTGCAATTTCGCTTGTAGCTGCTTGGTTTGCACGACTGTTAGCACTTTAACGGGCGCATTACCTTGGCGCAGCACAGGCACACCTGCCAAACGAGTGGCAAAATAGCCCGCAGTCGTGGCATACACCGTCGATTCATTCCATTGCAGGAACACCTCGAAATTCGGAAAGGCAAGAAATGCAGGGCCATGTCTGCCCATTGGAAGCAACAAAGCCGCCGTACCGCTGCCACTTAAAGCACTGCCATCAGCATCCTTGACACCTTGCACCGCCCAATCCTCTAAAGGCAAGCGGCTATTCAAGCGGGCGAGCGACCAATCCATTGCCGCAGGCACTTTAACCTCTTGCAACCAAGGCTCGCCCGCCCGCCAACCGTTAACCTTGAGCAAATTCGCCGCAGATGCCAACGCATCAGCACTGGAATTAATCAGATCACGGTGCTTATCGCCATCAAAATCCACCGCATAGCGATCGTAGCTGGATGCCATAAATTGCAATTGCCCCATCTCACCCGCCCAAGCACCGCGCATTTTTGCGGGGGTCAAATCACCTTTTTGCAGCAATTGCAGCGCACTGAGTAATTCAACACGAAACATCTCTGGGCGACGGCAATCATGTGCCAACGTCACCAGCGAACGTAGTGTGGAAAAATTTCCCGTGACTGCCCCAAAATCGGTTTCTAACCCCCACAGCGCCACCAGAATTTCAGCCGGTACGCCGTATTCCTGCTCGATGCGCTTCAGTAACACCGCGTGTTTCTTCAGATGAGTACGCCCCAATCCCAAACGGTTCGCACTGACTTTCTTGGTGGCAAAGGTGAGGAAATCCTGCGCGAACACTTGCTGCGAACGGTCGCGCTGAATCACAGCAGGATCAGGTTTGAGGGTATTGAGTACGTCTGCTGGCAAACCGGCTGCCTTGGCTTCTTGCTGAAAATCTGCCATCCAACCCTTAAAATTCGGTGCTGTGCAATCGGCGTACACGGCTGCACCTGACAACATTCCCATAGTGAACAACACGGTTTTTAAATACTGCATAATGCGACTTATTCCTTTTAGCATTCCCGTAATAACGGGCATTATAGCAAACTGACGGTTATGCAGGCGGGAACTGCAAATCCCTAACAAAAATACTAGCCGCCAGCGTGAGAGTTAGGTAGAATTAATGCCCTGCCTTACTCCCCCTGCCCGGATGGTGAAATCGGTAGACACAAGAGACTTAAAATCTCTCGCTGGTAACAGCGTGCCGGTTCGAGTCCGGCTCCGGGCACCATTCTTTTCAGGTACTTAACCCATACCGCCCTACCCTGTTTTTTCGCTTTTGTTGGCGGGGTCATGTTTGGGTCATGCGCTTGCAATTTTTGGGGACGTAACCCAAGAGACTAGCGCCCTACCCTATGGGCAAAAAAAAAGCCGCATCAGGGGACGCGGCTTTGTTGATCGGGTTTTGTGCGCATCACCACATAGCGATAAACCAGCCAACACCAGCAAGATAAAAACCTACGACAAATTGCCATGCATCACTACCCACTTCGTCGAGCGAACCCATGTCTAACTTTTTGGCTTTGGGGAATATTAAACCCGCTGCAATGGTGAATGTGACGGATTGAATAAATCCAGTTCCCCACCACAAGTTCCGCGCTTCTTGCCATTTTGCAAGCTGCATTAATTGCTCTGGTTCTATTAACCACATGACCATTAATAATAGTCCGATTGAATAAGCCACACGCGCCCATTGTCTTTTATCTTGATACAAAATATTTACCTCACTTTCAGATTAATAAAAATGTTAATACAAAAAAGCCAAGAATAATCTTGGCTCTTTGATGGTCATTTGATGCGGGTCAGGTGCTACCCTGCCCGCTTGGGTAATTATGCTTTCATGTATTTTGTTTTCCTATTACCGGGTACATATTCAGGATTAATAATCAACTTTCCATCTGATACGCCACGCTGCCCGAACTTGTCCCAGATCATGGCTAATTTTGCCTTATTCAGTCCTGCCCGCTTCGAGTCGATGTGAGCGTTAACAAAGTCGGCAAATGCACCTTCTGATGGTTTTACACTACCATCCAAAACACCAGTTATCCACAGTCGATAGAGTGCGCCCAATTGCTTCCCATCACTACCCTTTAGGTAGTCCGGGGTAGTGGCTGGAGTAGTCCGATCACTACCCTTTAGGTAGTCCGGGGTAGTGGCTGGGGTAGTCCGATCACTACCCTTTAGGTAGTCCGGGGTAGTGGCTGGGGTAGTCCGAT
>CAYQTB010000077.1:0-11950 GCA_964420315.1 uncultured Thiothrix sp.
TGTCCCAATCAGCGGCAGGCACGGCAGAAAACCCCGGCACGAATGTAGCCCAAAAATCCGGCTTAAACAAAGCCATTCTCGACCAAGGTTGGGGGGAGTTTCGGCGGCAACTCGACTACAAAATGGCATGGAAGGGCGGCATGTTGTTTGCAGTACCACCGCATCACACCAGCCAAACCTGCCCCTGTTGTGGTCACGTCTCAAAAGATAACCGCCAGACCCAAGCGCGGTTTGCGTGTGTGGAATGTGGCTACGAAAACCACGCCGATGTCGTCGGCGCGATCAACGTTTTAGAGCGGGGACACCGCTTGTTAGCTTGTGGAGATGGGGTGTTACGCCCCTCGATGAAGCAAGAACCCACCGAAGGGGTGAAGCCTTGCCGCTTAGCTCCCGTAGGAATCCCCTTCCTTTAGGGAGGGGAGGATGTCAAAGAGCATTCATCCAAACGAACGGTTGTTAGGATTTCTTAAAAACCCTCACCCTGACGCTGCTTAAGCCCCCTCTACCGCTTGGCGGGAGAAGGGGCTGGGAGAGGGAACTTCTTACTTGTTTTCGCGGCAGTCGATCAGGTTATCCACCACGCTTGGGTCTGCCAACGTGGAGGTATCGCCCAAACTGTCAATGTCGTTGGCGGCAATCTTGCGCAAAATCCGGCGCATGATTTTACCGGAACGAGTCTTCGGTAAGCCCGGAGCCCACTGAATTAGGTTAACCTTAGCAATTGGTCCGATTTCTTTACGCACCAAATCGCCCAGTTCTTTCTTCAGTGCGTCTGTGCCTTCTTCACCCACCATCAAGGTGACGTAAGCGTAGATGCCTTGACCTGTCAATTCGTGCGGGTAGCCAACCACGGCAGCTTCGGCGACTTTCGGGTGCAATACCAACGCGGATTCGATTTCCGCCGTACCCAGACGATGCCCGGAAACGTTCAGCACGTCATCCACGCGCCCGGTGATCCAGTAGTAACCGTCTTCGTCACGACGTGCGCCGTCACCAGTGAAATAGTAACCCGGATACATCGCGAAATAGGTGTCATAGAAACGCTTATGATCGCCGTAAATAGTGCGCATCATGGAAGGCCAAGGAGCTTTGATACACAGCAAACCTTCCACACCATTGCCTTCGATTTCCACGCCTTTATCATCCAGCAGGCACGGTTGCACGCCGAAGAATGGCGTGGTTGCCGAACCCGGTTTCAATGCGGTAGCACCCGGTAATGGGGTTAGCATGTGTGCGCCGGTTTCAGTCTGCCACCAGGTATCGACGATAGGGCAACGACCACGCCCGACGACACGGTGATACCAGTGCCACGCTTCGGGGTTGATTGGCTCACCGACCGTACCCAACAAACGCAGTTTATCGAGTTTCGCACGGTTAACCAGTTCTTCGCCTTGCCCCATCAGCATACGGATAGCGGTTGGCGCGGTGTAGAAAATGGAAACGTCGTGTTTGTCGCACACATCCCAGAAACGCCCAGCATCCGGGTAAGTCGGAATGCCTTCAAACATCAGCGTGGTTGCGCCGTTGGTCAGCGGGCCGTACACGATGTAAGAGTGACCTGTTACCCAGCCCACGTCCGCCGTACACCAATAAACTTCGCCGTCTTTGTAATCAAACACGGTTTTGTGGGTCATTGCCGCTTGCAGCAGGTAGCCGCCAGTGGTGTGCAATGCGCCTTTAGGCTTACCGGTAGAGCCAGAAGTGTAGAGGATGAAGAGTGGGTCATCCGCTTCCATGTCTTCTGGCGGGCAATTCGCATCCGCAGCAGCCACGGCTTCGTGATACCACACATCGCGTGCGTCGTTCCATTTCACCGGATCGCCGCCGCGTTGTACCACGATGCAAGTGTGAACCGTTGGGCATTGATCCATCGCTTTGTCAGCATTGCCTTTCAATGGCACTTTTTTGCCACCGCGCATGGATTGGTCAGAGGTAATGACCACGCCGCATTCCGCATCCATAATCCGGTCACGCAACGCATCCGGTGAGAAACCGCCGAAAACGATGGAGTGGATTGCGCCGATACGCGCACACGCCAGCATGGCTACGGCTGCTTCGGGAATCATCGGCAGGTAAATGGATACGCGGTCGCCTTTTTTCACGCCCCGGCTTTTCAGCACGTTAGCAAATTTAGACACTTCGGTATGCAGTTCGCGGTAAGTGATTTTGCGGTCTTCGGTCGGGTTATCGCCTTCCCAAATAATCGCTACTTGGTCGCCACGGGTGTCGAGGTGACGGTCAAGGCAGTTGTAGGAAACGTTGAGTTGACCGCCCTTGAACCAGTTAATGTGCAGGTCATCTGCCCCAAAGCTCCAGTCGAGTACGGTATCCCACTTCTTTGACCAGCTTAGGTATTTTTCCGCTTGTTCGCCCCAGAAAGCCGCCGGATCGTCAACCGATTGTTGATACATGGCCGCGTATTGCTCGGCATTAACATTGGCTTGTGCTGCGAAGTCAGCGGATACGGGGAAGGTTTTTATTTCAGGCATTCTGGTCTCCTCAGTTTCAGTTTTTTCTAAGCCATCGCGTATTAATGGCTGCATCGCGGTCAAGAGGCTTTTGAACAGGTTGGTGTTTTGCTGTTCCTCGCCTGCCAGCAGTTCTTTCATGTGTTGGCGTTGGGTTGGCATATCAAAACACATCGGGCAATTTTCCACGATCACTGGCAACGCGGCGGCTTTGGCAAAGTCCGCCGTCTGGCGTTCGCGCACCATCACCAATGGGCGAATGACGCGCAAATCCCCGGCATCAATGCGGTAGTGGGCTTTCATGGTCTTGAGTTTGCCGCCGTGAAACGCTGACATCAGGAAGCTTTCTGCCAAATCATCCAAATGTTGTGCCAGTGCCAGCACGTTGTAACCGTGTTTGCGGGCGGTGCGGTACATCAAACCGCGTTTCATGCGTGAACAAAACGCGCAGTAGGAGTCGTTATCCATGTGCGTTTCCGCCAACTTCACAATCGGTTCGCGCACGTAATGATAGGGAATACCCAAACGCGCCATGTACGGAATCAGCGGTGACGGGTCAAACGTGTCGGCTTGCGGGTCAATGGTGACAGCAGCAAATTCAAACTGGATCGGTGCGTGCCGTTGAAAATGGTTGAGCAAGTGCAGCAATGCCAGTGAATCTTTGCCGCCGGACAGCCCCAGCAAGATGCGGTCGCCTTCACGGATGAGCTGGTATTCGCTAATAGCTTTGCCGACTTTGCTCAGCAAGGATTTGGGTGGTTTGACAAATTCCAGTCGGTTAGAGGCGACACTATCCATTAGCACGGCAACATCCAGCATTAGAGGGCATTCAGCGTATTACCCCGTTACAAATTCCGCAACTCTTTCCGCAAAATCTTGCCCACATTGCTTTTCGGCAGTGACGCCACAAACACAATCTGTTTCGGGCATTTGTACGCGGAAAGTTCTTTGCGGCAATAGGCTTTGAGTTCTTCTTGCGTCAGGCTGTCATCTTTTTTCACCACGAAGGCTTTGACGATTTCGCCGGAATGTTCATCTTTTACCCCGATAACCCCGGCTTCCAGCACTTTGGGGTGGCTGGCGAGTACGTCTTCGACTTCGCTGGGGTACACGTTGAAACCGGAGACCAGCACCATGTCTTTTAAGCGATCCACCAGTTTGACAAAGCCTTGGGCATTGATTATGGCAACATCACCCGTGCGCAACCAACCATCGCCGGGCATCACCTTGGCAGTTTCGTCGGGGCGCTGCCAGTAACCCTGCATGACTTGCGGACCGCGTACCCACAACTCCCCGGCTTCATCCACGCCTAATTCCTTGTCATCCCGATCACGGATAGAAATGTCGGTGGATGGAATCGGTAAACCAATCATGCCGTTATAATCCGTCAGGTCGACGGGGTTAATGCACACAGCGGGAGAGGTTTCGGTCAAGCCGTAAGCTTCCAGCAAGGTTACGCCGGTTAAAGCTTTCCAACGTTCTGCCACGGATTTTTGCACCGCCATGCCGCCCCCAAGGGAAATTTTCAGGCGTGAAAAGTTCACTTTTTGCAAGTCAGGCTGATTCAACAGCGCGTTATACAGCGTGTTCACCCCAGTGATGAAGGTGAAGGGTTCTTTTGCCAAGTCTTTGATGAAAGCAGGCAAGTCACGCGGGTTGGTGATCAGCACGTTCTTTGCACCCATTTTGAGTGCGAACAGGGCATTCGCGGTCAGTGCGAACACATGGTACAGCGGCAGGGCAGTAATGAATATTTCTTCGCCAGCAACGAGGTCTTCCGTTGTCCATGCTTCGGCTTGCAACATGTTGGCGATCATATTGCGGTGGGAGAGTACGGCGCCTTTGGCAACGCCAGTCGTGCCGCCGGTGTATTGCAGGAATGCCGCATCCTCGTGTTGTGGTTGTGCGTCGGTGAAATTGTGCGCGTATTGCTTGCCGAGTGTCAAGGCTTGGTTAAATTTGATGGCTTCCGGCAAATTGAACGCAGGCACCATTTTTTTCACGTATTTCACCACCGCATTCACCAGCAGGGATTTGGGGAAACCCAGCAAATCGCCGATTTCGGTGGTAATGATGGTTTTTATGCCCGCGTCATCCAGCACGCTTTCGAGTGTGTGCGCAAAATTGGCAAGGATAACGATAGCTTTTGCCCCGGAATCCTTCAACTGGTGTTCCAGCTCGCGGTCGGTGTAGAGCGGGTTGGTATTGACTACCACCAAGCCTGCCCGTAATGCCCCGAACAGCGCAATCGGGTATTGCAGCAGGTTGGGCATCATAATGGCGATACGGTCGCCGGGTTTCAGCCCCGCACCGTGGATCAGGTAAGCGGCGAATTGTTGCGTTAGGCGGTCAACGTCTGCATACGTTAGGATTTTGCCTAGATTGCTGAAGGCAGGGCGGTTTTGGTATTGCGCCACACTGCGCTGAAACAGATCCACCAGCGAACGGTATTGATGGGTGTCAATCTCTGCCGGAACGTGTTTGGGGTAGCTTTGTAGCCATAATTTTTCCATTTCCTCCTCCTCTTGCCTGCGGGTTGAGCGATTTAATGTGGTACTAATTTCTTAAGGGTTTGCCGGTTTCCAGCATGTGGCTGACCCGTGCCAGTGTTTCGGGGTTGCGTACCAGTTGCATGAACTGGGCGTGTTCCAGCGCCAGCACGTCGGTCTCGCTCAAGGTTTCGGTGATGTCGGTGTCACCGCCACTGAGGACTACGGCGAGTGCCTTGGCGATGACCGCATCGTAAGGGGTGGCTTTGCCTTGCACGCGGAAGTCGTTGATTGCCATTTCCATGGCGACGCGGGCGGTTGCGCCGGGTAGGTGGAATACAGGTGGCGCGGGTGGTTGGTAGCCGTCGACCATTGCTAACGCACGGGCTTTGGCATCGGCAAGCAGCCGGTCACGGTTCATGGTAATGCCATCGTGGGGGCGCAGGAACAGGTAATCACGGGCTGCTTGCGCGGATTTCGCCACGGTTGCCGGGCTGATGATTTCAAAGGATTTCAATACGGGGGGCAGGAATCCACCGGGGCGTTTGGGGAACTGTGTCCAACGGTGCAACATTTCCTTGCAGCCACCCCAACCGGGAATCAGCCCCACGCCGGTTTCGACTAAGCCGATATAGGTTTCGGCATGGGCTTGCAGCGCGTCGCAGTGCAGCAAGATTTCACAGCCACCACCCAATGCCATGCCAGACGGTGCGCCGACCACGGGGAAGGGAGCGTATTTGAGGGCTTGGTAAGCACGTTGCCCGGCACGCACGGTATTGTCGACTTCATCCCAGCCGCCGAGTTTAGCAGCAAACACCAGCAAGCCGAGATTTGCCCCAGCGGAAAAATTGCTGCCCTCATTATAAATCACCAGTGCTTGGTGGTGTTGCGGGATGAGGGCAACGGTTTCCTCGATCATTTCCAGTATTTGCGGGTCAAGGGAATTCATTTTGCTGTGGAATTCCAAACATGCCACCCCATCGCCGATGTCCCACAGGCTGGCGGCATCGTTGCTCAGCAAGGGTTCGGCATGGCGTTTGAGATCAGCGAGGAGCAGGACACCAGCGGGGCGTTGCAGGGGACGGTAGGTGCCGTCGGGTTGGAGGTAGTGGGTTACATTGGCAGTGTGCCGATAAAAGCCCTGTTCCTGCGCTTTTTCCAACAGTGGCGGAATGCTCACGCCATCCGCGTCTAAGCGCCGCGCAAATGCTTCTGCACCCAATTGGTCGATCAGCTCAAACGGTCCGAATTTCCAGTTGTAACCCAGTTTCATGGCAGTATTGACTGCGCAAATGTCATCAGCGATTTCTGGTACAAGCGCGGCAGCGTAACGCAAGGTTTGCGATAATACTCGCCAAGCATACTGCCCACCCTTATCGGGGTGGGAGACCAGTGCCTGCAAGCCGCCATCGCGGGCAGCTTTCACGCTGTCGAGTTTGGTAGGCTGGGAGAGGCTGTATTCACCTGTTTGCAAGTTGATGGATTCTTTGATCTTTTCACCGCCATCGCGGTTGAGGCGATAGAACCCCCCTTTACCTTTACGCCCGGTATAACCGGTGTCGATCATGGTTTGAATCAGCGGCGGTATTGTGGCTTTTTCCAGTAACGCATCGCCAGCAGGCAGGCTGCGGTTCATGCTGCGCATCAAGTGCGGCATCAGATCAATCCCCACCAAATCGGAAAGCCCGAATACGCCGGTTTTAGGAATGCCCATTGGTTTACCGACCACTGCATCGGCTTCTTCCACCGTCAAGCCCAGTGCAATCGCTTCTTGTATCGCGGTTTGTATCCAGAAAATGCCGATACGGTTGGCGATGAATCCTGGGGTATCTTTGCAGGCAACCACGCCCTTGCCGAGTTTGTGGTCGCAAAATTGCGTGATGGTTGCCAGTGCATCTGGGTCGGTATCAGCGCTGCTGACGATTTCCAGCAAACGCATGTAACGCGGCGGATTGAAAAAATGTGTAATCATGAAATGCGCGGTGAAAGCCTCCGGCAAACCTGCCACCAGTTCGTGCAGCGGAATTGAGGAGGTATTGGATGACACCACCGCATCGGCACGGCGCACGTTTGCCAGTTTGCGGTATAAATCCTGCTTAATGGCGAGGCGTTCGACAATGGCTTCAATAATCCAGTCGCATTGCGCGAGGGCAGGCAAGTCGTTTTCAATATTGCCTGTGGTAATCAGCCGGGCATTTTTAGGGTGCATCAATGGCGCGGGGTCGGCTTTCAGCAACTTGTCGAGGGTGGGGGTGGTAAGGTCGAGCAATGTGACTGGAATACCGGCGTTGGCGATGTGTGCGGCAATGCCTGCGCCCATGACACCTGCGCCGATAACGGCGACTTTTTGGATGTTCATGACACAGCCTCCAGAATCGTGGCGATGCCTTGCCCGCCGCCAATGCACTGGGTGGCGAGCGCAAATTGTTTGCCTTCGCGTTGCAACAGGGCAGCGGCTTTACCGGTAATGCGTGCGCCGCTGGCACCGAGTGGATGCCCCAAAGCAATCGCACCGCCATCGAGGTTGAGCTTACTTTCATCCAGCCCAAGGTCGCGGATGCAAGCGATGGCTTGTGAAGCAAAGGCTTCGTTGAGTTCGATAATGTCGAGATCGGCAAGCGTTAAACCGGCGCGTTGCAGGGCTTTTTGCGTGGCAAGCACCGGACCGATGCCCATGATGTCGGGGGCGCAACCGGAAATCGCGATACTGCGAATCCGTGCTAACAGAGGTAAGCCGTGCGCACGGGCGAAGGTTTCGCTGCATACCAGCGTGGCGGATGCGCCGTCGGTAAGCGGGGAAGCGGTTCCGGCTGTTACCGTGCCACGTTCATCAAATGCCAGTTTCAGACCGGCAAGCGTTGCCAAGGTGGTATCGGGGCGGATGCAGCCGTCTTGGGTGACTGCGCTAACGGGAATGATTTCAGCACTCAAATGCCCGGCAGCTTGGGCGGCTGCGGCTTTTTGCTGGCTGGCAACCGCGAAGGCTTCTTGTGCTGCGCGGGAAATGCCGTAACGTTTAGCAAGGTTTTCGGCGGTTTGCCCCATGCTGATGTAGGCAGAGGGCAGCTTGGCATACAAGGCAGGGTTGGGTGAGGGGTTGAAGCCGGTCATGGGGATGCGGGTCATGGATTCGACCCCGGCACAGAGGAAGACTTCCCCTGCATTCATTTGAATAGCCCCCGCTGCTTGGTGGATGGCTTGCATCGACGAGCCGCAAAAGCGGTTGACGGTGACACCGCCAATGGTGAACGGCAAATCTGCCATCAGCGCAACTAGCCGTGCCATATTGAAGCCTTGTTCGCCTTCGGGAAACGCGCAACCGAGAATCAAGTCTTCAATCGCGTGGGGGTCTAAGTTGGTTTGGGCTAATAAACCACGGATGGCGGCGGTCGCTAAATCGTCGGGGCGAACTTTGGCGAATGCGCCTTTGTGGGCGGGGGTAAAGGGAGTGCGGGCGTACCCAGCAATCACAACGCTCTTCATGCTTGATCCTCCATCGGTACGACTTTATTTTATACTTGTTATCATTGATGGTAGGACTTGGCATTAGTTGCGTCAAATCAATGTGGTGTTTGTGGTGTTATGGAGTGCTGATTTAATACAATGCGTTACGCGCAAACATAAGCCCCGTATTGGTCAACCTTATCCCAAAACTGTTGCCATCTTCCTTTGGACTGGATCAACGCCCGTAAGGATAAAATCACGTTAGCCCCTTGGTTTTTCCAGCGCATCCCCGACCCGCACAGGCGTTGCTTCACCAACGTTTTGCAGGTCGCTGCTTTTCATGCATCATATCGCCGTTGGCAAAACGAGAATTACCTACCCAAATTTGTATACAATAGTCCAATCATCCACTAACAAGAGGAACCACCATGAAGGCTGATCACGCCAAAATTGTACTGAATGCCCGTAAAAATGCCGACGAACGCGCTAAAGGCTATCGTGAACAAGCCTTAAAAATGTACCCGTGGATTTGCGGGCGTTGTGCACGCGAATTCACGCACACCAATTTGCGCGAATTGACCGTGCACCACCGCGATCATAACCACGACAATAACCCGCCAGATGGCAGCAACTGGGAGTTGTTGTGCCTGTATTGCCACGATAATGAACATCAAAAATTAATCGAAGCCGAGTACGGCGGATCTGCTGGAACCAGTGGCCCTGCCGCAGCAACGTATAATCCGTTTGCCGATTTGAAAGCAAAGATGCAGAAAAAATAGCGCGATTGCTGGCGTTTGTGACGCTTTTGGGTTTTCCGGTATACTCTGGTGTTTCAGCCAATTTGGAATAGCCTCGCGCATGAATCCTGATCTTGCCCGCTTGCAAGCTTACCCGTTTGAACGCATTCGCACCTTGCTGCGAGGCATCAGCCCCGCTGATTTGCCTGCGGTGTCGCTCGCAATGGGAGAGCCAAAGCACCCTACGCCCGCTTTCATTCATGAAGCGATTGCGGCAAATTTGGGTGGCTTGGCGAATTACCCGCTCACCAAAGGCTCAGCAGCATTGCGTGACAGCATTGCCGCTTGGTTGACCCAACGCTTTCAACTTCCGGCGGGGTCGGTGGATGCGGAACAGCATGTCATTCCCGTGAATGGTACACGCGAAGCGCTGTTTGCGTTTGCACAAGCCGTGGTGACGCGGACGGGCGATGCCGCCGTGGTGATGCCCAACCCCTTTTACCAGATTTACGAAGGTGCGGCGTTATTAGCCGGGGCAGAACCCGTGTTTCTGAATTGCACCGCCGCGAATGGTTTTATCCCCGATTTTGCCGCCGTACCCGCAGCGGTGTGGCAGCGTTGCCAATTGCTCTACATTTGCAGCCCCGGTAATCCCACGGGTGCGGTGATGCCGTTGGAAACGCTGCAATCGGTGCTGCAACTGGCTGAAACTTACAACTTTATTGTCGCGGCAGACGAATGTTATTCCGAACTGTATGCCGATGAAACCCAGCCACCACCGGGCTTGCTGCAAGCCGCAGCGCAGATGGGGAACACGGCATGGAAACGTTGCGTGGTCTTTCATAGCTTGTCGAAACGCTCGAATGTGCCGGGGATGCGTTCCGGTTTTGTGGCAGGCGATGCGGAAATCCTCAAACAATTTTTGTTGTACCGCACCTATCATGGCTGTGCAATGCCGCCACCGTTTCAGGCAGCGAGTGCGGCGGCGTGGGCGGATGAAACTCATGTACAAACCAACCGTGCCTTGTATCGCGAAAAATTCGCGGCGGTGATGGCGATACTCGCGCCGGTCATGGACGTTTCCCAGCCACCCGCAGGTTTCTATTTGTGGCCGCAAACGCCAGTGGATGACACCGTTTTTACCCGCGAATTGTTTGCGCGGGCGCATGTGAATGTGGTTCCCGGCAGTTATTTGTCGCGGGAGGCAGGGGGGGTAAATCCGGGGGCAGGGCGGGTACGCTTGGCACTGGTTGCCCCCTTGCATGAATGTATTGAAGCGGCGGAACGTATCCGGCGCGTCGTTGAAACCCTATAATCAGGTCATTATTGCGTGCGTAACAAGGCGAATCATCATGTTTGAACGGCTGGAACTGGAAAACTTTACGGTCTTTGAAAAGGCGAGTTTCGAGTGGGCGGCTGGAATCAACGTGTTCGTCGGTGCGAACGGCACGGGCAAAACCCACTTGCTCAAGCTGCTCTATTGCCTGCAAATGTGTGGTAATGATGGCGTTGCCTTGGCAGCGAAGATGAGACGTGTATTTCGTCCAGATCAACGGCATTTGGTGGATTTGGTCAGTTTTGCTTCTGAGCAACGTACTGCGTTGTTGACCATCATACGAGGCGGTCAAGGAGTACAGTTTTCTTTATCGGATATTGGCTTAACATTTCGATTAGATACCATATTACTTACTAAAGAACCATCCTTATATATACCCGCTAAAGAAGTGCTGTCGTTTGCACCCGGATTTTTGCAGCTATATGACAGGTTTAATCTGGCTTTTGATGAAACCTATCGAGATGTTATTGATTTTGCTTACACACCGCATCAGTATGATCATCAATTAGATGCGCAAATGAAAGCTGTATTGCCGTTGTTAGAACAAATTATAGGTGGAGTGGTTTCGGTACAAGGTGACACTTTCTTAATTAATGGACGTGTCATGCACCTTGTGGCGGAAGGACACCGCAAGCTGGCATTGCTTTGGCAACTTATCCGCAATGGATCAATTGCGACGGGTACTACGTTATTTTGGGATGAACCTGAGGCAAACCTCAACCCCATTATGATGCAGGAAGTGGTGAAAGTGTTGCTGATGTTGGCACAAAATGGTGTGCAAATTTTTGTAGCGACGCACAGCGATGCTTTCATGCGTGAACTGGATTACCAAAAAGGTGAAGTGCCCACGCGGTTTTTCGCGCTGGAAAAAACTGATCATGGCGTTATTTCTCACCCTGCCGAACGTTACCTAGACGTGAAGCCAAATCCGATAGAAGATGAGTATGCACGACTCTATGATCTCGAAGTCCGGCGTTCATTGGGGTTGTTGTAATGCAAAATACGCCGTGGATGGAGCGTAGCCTAGCCTTTGATTTTTCGCAAGCCCGCCTCGCGTTGAAATTTGATGATCCGCAATGGCACGGTTTAACGCACGGTGGTTTGAGTTGTGCAGATTTTTTGGTCGAATGGGATGATCAATTGTGGTTGATTGAGATTAAAGATCCAGAATCTGCGCCAAAAAATCACCGTGATACCGCTATCCGTAAATTCACGGCTGCGCTAGATAGAAAAACCTTAATTACCCAACAATTAGCACCGACTTTGCGTGATAGCTTGTTTTATCTGTGGTTTGATCAGGTTGCGCGGCAAACCTCGCCCTTCAGGGCGGGGAGGATAGCGCGGGAGGCAAAGCCTCCCTATGTTAGGAGTGTGTTTAGTGGGGTATCTGCTGCTGTTTACCAATGCCGAAACCGCCACTTTTAATCTATAATGGGCTTATGCAACGATTACAAGCCTTCCAATACGAACTCATGC
>CAYQTB010000078.1:0-11941 GCA_964420315.1 uncultured Thiothrix sp.
CACCTTGATAAGCGCCTTTGAACAAAGTCCCGGTGGGGGTGAGTTTAATTTGCCCCTCTTTGAACTGCACGCCAAGCGTCGCCTGCTGCAAGGTGAATGGGGGATAACTGAGCTGATCCGCTTTGAACTGACCATCAACCACACGGCTCGGTAGCATAGGATCGCGCACTTGCAAGCTACCGGTCAATTGCTGCTCGGCTGCCTTGATGACGTTGTTTGGCAAATCGAGCAAGCCTTTGCCACTCTCTACATTCAGGCTCAATTTGCCGCTGGATTGCTGCTGCCATTGACCGCCGGGAATCTCGGTGGATTTCACGTCAGCGTTGATACTCAAGTCGGTCATATCCAATTGCTGTTTGATAAGATTGACTTCCAGCTTGCTGCTCAGCGTCACTTTACCCAGCCCCTCTAAAGTAACGTCGGCTTGTAAATCAGGGATGCTGGCACGTTCTTTTTTCAAATTGCCTTGCAGATTACCCCGCAAGCTCGTGTCTAAGCGTTCCGGCTGCTTGACTTGCAAGCGCAAGTCGGTGAGGGAAAAATCTTCTTGGTTGTCTGCCAACTCCGCTCTGGTAGCGAGGGTTAACTGCATGGTGAGTGCAGGTTCGTTTTGGGTTAGGTGCGCATCAAGGTGAATATCAACCGGTTTACCGGGATTAAATGTACCCGTTTTGAGGTTGAGTGGCGCTAACGTCAAGGTTTTGCCTTGTTGGTCATCTTGCCAGTGTAAGTGCGAATCTTGCACACTCACGCCAGTAATCACCATACCGCCCAGCAAACTGGTCATGGCTTCCCCCGCGCTGGCATTGGCTTTTGAGGAGTTTTCCGGTAATAAATCTTGCCAGTTGGTTTTGCCGTTTTTATTGCGGTGTAAATTCAGCTTTAAGCCTTGCAAGTGCACTTCGTTGATTTTGAGCTGCTGCTCCAATAAGGGCAGGAACTGTACGGTGACTCGTGCACTATCGGCCTCAGCGAAAAACTTGTTCGCAAAGCCCTTGGCATTGCCGAGTTTCACCTGCCCCAGTTGCAGCGCAATATCGGGGTAAAACGATAAGTGAATATCGCCGTCAATGTCGAGTTCGCGCCCGGTCTGTTCCTTGACCAAAGCCGCGAGTTCCGGTTTGTAACGATTGGCATCAAATGTCAGCACGAATACCGCAATTGCTGCCACAATCAGCAGCAATAACGTGAATAGCCAAGCGAGTGGGCGCAATAGTGGCATGAGCGTAGTCCTTTTCCGTAGCCTTATATTATATTGCCCTCCACTATAGCCTATTGGGCGGGTGGCAGGTAGTAGCCCGGTGCTGGCGCATAGTAGTGCTGCGGGTAATAAGTCGGGTAAGTTGGCGCATACATTGGCTGTGGGTAAGTGTTGCCAAAGAAATTTCCCATGTCCCAGTCATCGAAAAAGTTAGCGGATGCGTTGCCAGCCAATAGGCTCAAAGCAGTGAAAATAATGATACGTGTACTCATGATGGTATCTCCTTCTAGTGGTTTCACCAGTTTATACGCATTCATAAGCTTTTACTAATACAACCTTTAAAAGCCGGATCACCACCCCTGCTTAAACTTGTCGATCAGCCGCCGCTCACGCTTGTCCGGCTTGTGCAACTTGACATTCACCCCGTGCAAACGCCGTTCCTCGATCACTGCCTCACGTGCTTCACGGTGATGTTCTGACTCGGCATACAGCAAGCGGGCTTCACTGGCAGGGCGGCGCTGTTCGTTCAAGCCTTGCACCGTAATCGTCCAAATTTCAAAGCCCTTTTTGATGCGCAACTTGTCGCCGATACGGACTTGCCGCGAGGGTTTTACACGCCCCTCATTTACCTGCACATGCCCGCCGTCAATCGCCTCCACCGCCAGCGGACGGGTTTTGAAGAATCGCGCTGCCCACAACCATTTATCAATGCGTTGGCTTACATTTTCTTCTTCAGCGGCCATGTGACGACCCTATCCTCCCACTCTGTTTCATTCACGTCGGCGGCATAGGTGAACCGTTCGATCACCGATTGTTTCATGCGGTGAATGCTTTGTTGATCACCCGACACCAGATGATGCCACGACGGTAAGTTCTTACCCTCGTGCAGCAAACGGTAGGCGCAACTGGGCGGCATCCAGTACAGCTCATCCAGATTATCCGGGGTTAAATGCAGGCATTCTGGCACTAAGGTTTCACGATTTGCGTAATCTTTACACTGACAATTCGTGCCGTCCAACAAATCACACGCCACATCGGTGTAATACACCGTGCTGTCCTCATCATCTTCGAGCTTAATCAGGCAACATTTGGCACAATGGTCGCAAATACTTTCCCATTCCGCTTCGTTCATTTCAGCAAGACTTTTTTGTTTCCACCAAGGCGGGGTGAGGGCTTCACTTGTCATTATGCGGTTTTGCCTCCAGCAATTCCTGCTTCATCGCGGCGTAATCTTGCTGACCAGCGTAATAAAGAATCTCTTTACCGTCAGTATTCATTAAAATTGCTAAGCCTTTGCTGGGATAAAGCCAGTAGTCGATTCCCCTCTGCAACGAGGCAGCACGTTCCTCCGGCTCACCAAAGCGAGCCGACACAATCTCAGGCTCATAATTGATGACGGGCATGTAAATCAGACGCTGTACCCGCAAATCATTGGCAATTTTCACATCTGCCTCCGCCAAGGTGTGTTTCCATTGCCCACTTGCCATGCCTTCGCGCTTGGTCGTATTGGTTTGGAAACTGTCCAACTGCGCAGGCGTGGCTTGCAATTCGGCAATGATTTTGGCTTCAAACAAGCCTATGCGTTGCGTACCAAAATACGCTTCAAGGGTACGTTTACCGCTTTCATGTGCAAATACCGCCATTTCAGGGAAGCTTTGCAAACGCTGGATAACATCTTTCAGTGTGGCTTTGCCGATGTCCAACTGGAACACCTGCGTATTGCCTTCGGCAGTGTTAGTCACTTGCCAAGGCAAATTATCGGGTTGTTGAGGAGGCGAGTCGCAGCCAGCCATACCAAGCATCAGGGCAACTAGGCTGGCAGCAATAAGGTGTTTCATATTAAACCTTTCGTTCAAAATAATTCTTTCTGCTCAACCGTCGCGAGCTGTGCTTGGGAATGGTTAGAATAAGTCGACCAATCAGGACTATAAGTTTCCGCTTGGTTGCCCCATGTAGTCCAGCCTTTGCGCCCACCACGCCCAAACAGCTCAAGGAATGGCCCCCAACTGCATTCTTCGATAACCGTGTATTGTTCGTCGGGTTTACGGCTGTGTTCGCGCTTTTGCGAGGAAATAATATTGGGCTGGGTTCTGCCCGCTTGCAGGGTACGTGGGTTTTTACCACGTACCCCAAACAGAATAATTTCTGTCACATTACGGAAGTAAAAACCAACACCACGCCGGTCAGGGCCTCCATCCTTGCGGATTTTGTACCAAATAATATTGGTTTTGTACGTAAAGCCCCAAGCTTTCATGACCTCAAGCCCTTCTGCCAACAAAGCATTCGGAACCCATAGGTAGAGATGCGCAGTATCCTCAGCAACGTTACCAACAGGCAACGCTTTGATGTCATCCAGCGTCATGGTTGGATAGCGTGACAAACGGTGATGTTCAGGTGCCATTTTTCCGGTACGGTTAGTGAACTGCCAAGGAGGATCCGCCAGGATAGTAGCAAACTTCTGCCCCTCCAGCTCTTTCCGCAAATCATCCGTTGCACTCATTATTCATCCTCTACATACAAATTTCTGGATATACCGAACACTAGTAAGGGGCATCCTGCTCCACTGCCACCTTCGATTCTGGGCAATAGCTTGCTCATGTGGGTTGTGGATGCACCATAAGAAGAACCGCGTCCCAAGTCCTTGAATATATCCTGCCACTCATCACATCGGGTAATTATAACCCCCACACTGATAGCACGTAGCTCAAAAAGCAAACGGAAGTTATTCAGGTCACGATCAAAGAACGGATCTTTGTTGTTCCACTCAATTTCCAATGCAATGCGATTTTTGACGCAATCGACTTTATGGGTTGGCGTATCCAGCGATACATTATCCACCACAACTTGCGTTGCAAACTGCTTTTCTTGCCAGCCACGCTCATACAAGAAGCTGTCGATAGAGACCGAAACTTGTGATTTGCTCCCCCCGGATTGGTAATCCAGCTTCTCTTGAGCCGAAAACACTTCAATAAATCCAAAATATCCTGCCACTCTTGGGGAAAATCCTCCTTCAAAATGGCACAGGCATGTTTCCACTCATGAACTTCGTAGTTGTCACGGATGAATTGGGGTAAAAGTGCGGTAGTCATAGTCAGTAGGAATAACTATCCGCCACCGCACAGTTGGAGAATTGGCATTATAAATTCCATTTTCATGCTTGCTTATCAGCTTCAGCGACGGGAAACCGTTCTTTCACTTTACGAGCCGGGTTCCCTGAAACAAAGCTATTGGCTTTGATTGGACTCATGACAATGGAATAAGGCGCAACAAAGCACTCATCTTCGATGGTCACTGCGGGCAACACAACAGCACCCAAACCAATACCCACGTTATTACCGATCACGATCGGTGCGGATAACTGTGCCAATTCTCCACCCCAGCTATAACACACGCGCCGCTCTGGATTCGTCGAATCAGTAGGCAAATTGGTCAATGAATAAATTTTCGCACCAGAACCTGTGCCGCAATCATTCCCAATCTGCACCCCACCATGCGCCTGAATCAAGGAGAACGGGGTAATATGCACATTATTACCTACGTGCAATTCGCCAATGCCGTGCTGGTAATTCGGGTTATCCAGTACTTTCGCCCCTTGCTCTAAAGGCACTTTGCCCGCCATTAGGATGCAATAGCGGTCAATCCACACGTTATCCCCTAGGTGAATATCTTTGGCTCCCTGAATAATCACCCCCTCATCAATGACGAGGTTTTTTCCACAACTGCCAAAACGACGGCTGTAATACCAAGAACGTACCGTGCGCCCAGCAGAACCACCCAGTGGGCGAATCATGCTTCTCAGTAAATTATCAAAAAATAATGCGATCGACTTCAACATGAATAATCCTATTGCTAATAGCTATGGGGAAACTAGGACATGACTTGTCCGCCGTTCACGCGAATCGTTTCCCCAGTCAAATAATCGGACTGACGCGAGGCCAGAAAAGCCACGACACCCGCCACGTCATCGGGCTTGGCAATGCGCCGCAAGGGTACACGCGCTGCCGCCATTAAGCGGATACGTTCCGGCACTTCTGCCAATTGCGCGGTATCGGTCATACCAGGCGCAACCATATTCACCCGAATGCCTTTCGGGGACATTTCAATCGCCAGCGCATGGCTAAAGCCATCCAACGCAGCCTTGGCAGTAATAAACGGCAATAAATTCCCCATTGGAGCTTCAATCAATTGCGCACTGATATGGATAATTTTACCGTAGTTTGCCACTTCCATCTGTGGGGTAACATGGCGCACCAAATGGAATGCACCTTGCAGGGCAGTCTGTAAGTGTGCCTCAAAATCCTTCCACTGCACGTCTTCCCAGCGAATCGCTGCCATTGGTGCCGTGGTGCAATTGACCAATACCGTAATATTACCCAAATGCCGCTGCACATAATGCGCCATATTGGCAACCGCCGCTTCATTACGGATGTCCGCTGCCACCATTACCGCTTTTTGCCCCGCCGCTTCAACATCCCGCATGACGGTTTCAGCATTCGCCACTTGGGTGAAATAGTGAACTGCCACATCAAAACCGGCAGCCGCAAGGTGACGGCATACAGCGCCACCAATGCCACCCGAACCGCCAACCACCAATGCCACCGGACGCGGGGGTTCCGGCTCGATACAGGTATCGTCCTCAAACTCCACGACTTTGACTTTCGCCACGCCTGTGGTGACTTTTTGACGGTGTTGATTGAAAATGTCGGTTTGCAACTCAATAACTTGCATCCGGTCAATCTTACGCAACACCTCTGCCCGCACCGTTAGGGTATCGCCCACCCTAACCGGCAACAGGAATTCCAAGTTTTGAGCGAACCACAACGCGCCATCACCCGGCAGGCGTGTGCCGATAATGGTGGAGATAAACGATACGCCTAACATGCCATGAGCCACCGGCTTTTTAAAACTGGTACGGGCAGCGTAAGTGGGGTCAACATGCAAGCGATTATCGTCGCCGCTGAGTTCCACAAAACGCTCCAGATCTTTATCTGTTACGACATGTTCCAGCTCGGCAACCTGCCCCACCAGAATTTCATCAAAACGCGCCATGCCCGCCCCTTCTATGGCTCAATGCCTTCATGAGATTAATAATAGCTAAACAAACCATCATCAGCCGGTGCTGACGTTTCATTCTCACACTTATATAAAGTCAACGCCACAATATCAGCCGCCGTTTCCAACTGGGCAAACTCTTCTTCGGTATAGCGAATATTGAATTCTTCCTCTAACAACAGCAGAATTTCCACTTGCTTGAGTGAATCCCAGTCCTTGCGCCCATTCATGCTTAACCATATACCCTCATCAGCGGCAATGGGTTTACCCAAAATAGCGACCAGCGCCTGTTTCAGAGTATCCTTGATTTTTTGTGAATCCATGTCTTGTTACTCCTCAATTAATTGGACGCTTTGTACAGGCGTGAACTGTTCAAGGGTTTGTCTAGGGATACCGTTCAGCCCTTCTTGAACGGCATCAGGTGCTACTTGCAAATGCCCTGCCAACCATGCCTGAGCAGGCTGGTTACGTGGACCGTGTTGCACGCGGAAACACACTTGTTCACAAGTTTGAAACTGCGGCAAATGACGAATCGTCCACAACACAATGGTATCTTCCAATTGCCGCCCCAAGGCACGGCAACTGATGCACAACTCCTCAATGATGAGTAAATCACCATGACGCTCGGCAACAATCACCGCAATGATACCACTATCGGATAAGCGGTCTTTCAATTGCACGCAAGCGACAGCGGAATTTTCACTGTTATAGCGCTCGGTCAACTCGGACAAACTAAACCGCCGCATCGCCAAGTTAAACTGGTTGGTTTTCTTACACAAATCAGCTAAACGTGATAAATGTTCTTGCGGCGCTTGGTTGAACACCAGCGTCACCTGCAAGTTGCGTAAATATTCTTCAGAATCGGTGACTTCCGTCAGCAACGCTTCACGCAAGGCATTGGCTTTCATATCCTGATTGCGCTTGACATCATCAGCGGTCACTTTCCAACGCCACAACGCGGGGTAAAACTCAAGCGCTCGACGGGTCAACTCGGCATTTTCATGCGCATGAATCGCGTGCACTTGGGGCAATTGGCTGGTCACATCCGCGAGTTCACCGATATTGTCATCCACAAATAACACCGCATCAGGGGCAATCCGCAACGCTTGTGCCACCCGTGCAATCGCACTGGCTTTACTCCCCCACGACACTTCGGTTGCCGCGAAATCGTCCCATTTCAGTGGAAAATCATCACGTTGTGCAAACAGGTCTTCCACATCCACCCGCTCATTGCGTGAGACGAGTGCGAGGAAAATACCTTTTTGCTGCAAGGCTTTAACGAATGCTTGCAAGGCTTTGTGCTGCGGGGTTAATGCCACCCCTTGGATACCGTCTTCGCCCAAAATACCTTGGTGCAAGGTATTATCCAAATCCAACGCCAACGCTTTGATCGGTGGTGATAAAGCGGCTGGCAACCAATGGCAAGCCAACTTACGTGCCAATAACGGCTGTGCGGCATTGCTAACGGGTGAGCCGGTTGCCACCGCAATCCGCATATCCAGCAACTCCACTCCGGCTTCGGCGCACACGCTACCAATATCCGCAAAGTAAATATCCGGTAAAGTATCGACCAGCGCTTGCATCTGCTGGTGTTGCTCCGCATTTTGCAGCCAAGTCGCTACAATAATTGGCACGTTTGATGCCGCACGTAACACACTTAAGCGCGTCAATAGCCATTCACTCCAAGCCGCAAAATCGGTATTCGCCAAATAGCGGCTGCTATCTAACCACAACAATTCCAGATCAGCGGCTTCACGCCCCGCAAACATCAAGGAATCGTCATAATCACCGAAGTTAAACGCCACTTGCCAACGCCCAAACGCAAAATACGGTTGCGCCAAACTCACGATGGACTCCAAGGCATGGTTGCGCCAAACGTTTACGCTCACTGCTCGATTTTGTGCATCCCCTAAACTCAGTTGCTGTAAAGACAAACGGGTAGGTCGCGCCGCAAATAACGTCGACTGACTTTCCATCCGCTTGATAGTTAAAGGCATTTCAGGAACCATTACATCCCGCTCCAGACAAATCTCATCAAGTATTGACACTTTTTAACATACACCCCGCTACCTTACCTGATTGACAGGATGTAGCAACAGAATGACCCGATCAACTGTCATAAGGGGCTTTATGGACAAATGACGCTCATTTATTATAAGTAGCGGTCAGCGCTTCAGCAACAAACTGCCTCCTTATATAGAAGCCCCCATTCAAACTTGCAACCAGAATGTCACCGGACCATCGTTTGTCAAAGACACCTGCATATCCGCCGCAAACACCCCGGTTTGCACCGTCAACAGCTGCTGCCGCGCCTGTGCCGTGAAACAGTTAAACAGTGCTGCACCTTGAGCGGGCAGGGCAGCAGGCGTAAAACTGGGGCGCATCCCCTTACGGGTATCAGCGGGTAACGTAAATTGCGGCACGATCAGCAACCCACCGTTGATTTCACGTAACGAAAGATTCATTTTTCCTTGTGCATCGGGAAAAATGCGGTAGCCCAATACCCGTTCCAGTAAACGCCCTGCCTGTGCTTCGGTGTCCGCTTTTTCCACGCCCAGCAATAACAAAATCCCGCGTTCAATCTGACCAACGGACACGCCATCAATGTCGACTTGCGCACGGGACACGCGCTGTATCAAGCCAATCATGCCAAATAGTCCGCCAATGCATCGGTAGCCTGCACCAAGGCTTGTTGAATCAACACTTCACTCGCCGCATGACCACTGTCAGGAATCACATGAAAATCCGCATTAGACCACGCTTGATGCAGCGCAACCGCCTGTTCCAATGGGCAAATCATATCGTAACGCCCGTGGATAATACTGCCCGGCAAATGCGCAATCCGGTGCGCATTCGCCAGCAATTGATTCGGCTCCAAGAAACCCTTATTGATGAAATAATGTGCTTCAATCCGCGCCACACTCATGGCGGTATACGGGTCGGTAAAATGCGCCAACACGCTTTCTTTCTGTTGCAAATTAGCGCAACGCGCCTCCCACGTTGACCACGCCTTAGCCGCCTGCATTCGCGCAATTTCGTTTTCACCCGTCAAACGCCGGTAATACGCCGCCACCATATCGCCGCGTTCCACTTCGGGAATGGGCGCAAGATAATCGTGCCAATAATCGGGGTAGATACGCTCAATGCCCTGCCCCACTTGGTAAAACCAATCAATATCCCGTGGGCGACACAGAAAAATACCCCGCAAAATCATGCCACTCACCCGCACCGGATAAGCTTGCGCATACGCCAGCGCCAAAGTCGAACCCCACGAACCGCCAAACACTACCCACTGACCAATGCCCAAATGCTCACGAATCAACTCCATATCGGCGACCAAATCCCACGTCGTGTTGCGTTCCAACGACGCATGAGGTTTAGAGCGCCCACAGCCACGCTGATCAAACAGGATAATGCGGTAACGATTCGGGTCGAAAAATTGCCGATGCCACGGTTCACACCCCGAACCGGGGCCACCGTGCAAGAACACCACGGGCAAACCATCCGGCACGCCGCATTCTTCCACATAAAGTTCATGCACATCATCCACCTTCAGGTAAAAATGATGGTTATCACGAATCGGGGGGTAAAGCGCACTCACTCTAGTTGTCTCCTTAGGTTTAAGCAATTGCCGATAGCATCGACCTAGTATAAAAGAAAATTCTCTGTCAGGTTTGTTGTATATCGGTGTAGCATACGCCGTCATACATAAATCAATACTAATCAGGAGTTTTGCATGGCAGGTGGAAGCCTTTTAGCCTTACTCGATGACATCACCACCATTTATGACCATCGGCGTATACGGCTTGGTCGCGGGCATTGTCAAACTCGACGACCTCGGTCTGCACCTCATCAAAAACCGTGCCACCGGCTTCCGCCGCGCCTTAGGGAATGGCATTTTGTGGTTCGCACCTTGGCTGATGAAAACCTTATCGGTGGTGGGCACTGCCGCGATGTTCCTCGTCGGGGGCAGTATTTTGCTGCATGGCATCCCGCATTCACATGACTTCCTGCACGGCGCGGAACTGTTTGTGCAACAAGTCGGCGGTATAGGCAGCGCACTTAAAGCCATTGCACCCACGCTGTTGAGTGGGGTATTCGGCGTATTGGCGGGTGCGGTGGTACTGGCAGTGGTTGCACCTACGACTGCCTTGATCAGCAAGTTTAAATCCGCTACTTAAGCTGCCCCAGCAATGCTTTCAGTCGCCGGGTTGCCTGTTGCCCGTCGGCTGACGGCGCATAACAAATCCCTTCATACACCTGCGTAAACTCGCGAATCACCCCCGCCACCGCAGGCAAGGCTTCTGCTGCCTGTGCTGCAAACACCCCCGGCGTATCCCCCGGTTCACGCAACACCCCACGCTTTGCCAATGCCGCACAGAAACGCCGGTACAATTGGTGTTCCAAGGCTTCAGGGTCGCGCCGAGGAGTCATCCCCAACAGCACCAGCCACAGCAAGCCAATTGCCGCCAGCAAACCGCCCATCAACAACGCGACCCCTTGCACCGAAAACGTGCCCAGCAACGATTTCAACAGCGCTGCCTGTTCCGCCCCATCATACTCCAGTACCCAACGCCGCCAACCGTATTGCACCGTATCAAGCTGCTGCCGGATGCCGTTCAACCAGGCAATCTTACGCACCGAAAATACCGAATCCGCCAAAAAACTGCCTTCTGCCTGCACGGCGGCTTCCAAGCCTTGCTCGGTACGGCTAGGTGCTACCATCGTGGTTGGGTCAACCCGCACCCAACCTTGCCCCGTCAACCACACTTCCGCCCACGCATGAGCATCGTATTGGTGAATCGCCAGATACCCCCCCGCAGCATTCCATTCACCGCCCTGATAGCCCACCACGACCCGTGCCGGAATCCCCGCCGCTCGCATCAGAAACACGAAACTGCCAGCGTAATGCGAACAAAAACCGCGCTGCGATTCAAACAAAAACGCATCAATCGTATCGCTTGTGCCTAAGGTTGGCGGTTTCAGGGTGTATTCAAAGCGCTGATCGCGAAACCGCGCCAACACCCTATCCAAATACGCCTGTTCCGTACCGGTTTCGCGCCATAACTGTTGCGCTAAGGCACGCGTCCGCGCATCGCCAGTATCCGGCAACGCCAACGCTAACTGCCGCCATTCCGGGGCAAGTTCAAGATCACGCTGCGCATCGGGGTAACTCACCGCCTTCAATAAAAACGGCGCTTGCAAATCTTGCCGTGCCATCACCCGATAATCGGCACCACGCAATACCTCACCTTCGACTTCCATTGCCGGGGTCAGGGTAAATAACCAAGGCTGCCCAGTTTTTTCATACACGACCTCATAAGCAATCGGTTCGCCCCGTACCTTTACCGCATCCGCTTGCCAGCGGTAGTTCGTCAGTAACGCACCTTGCACTTGCTGGGAATCCATATCCTGTGCAAACTGCCGCCATTCTCGCCCATCAAAATGGTTGAACACCAAGCCGCGCCAATACAATTCGTGCTGAGCCGGTACCTTCCCCTGAAACGTTACCCGAAACGCCAGCGCATCCGACTGGCTAAGCTTCTCAATATCGCCGGGTGCCATCCGATCCGCCACGCCCGTTTTCACCTGTTGGGTGGTCATGGGCAACGACCACAGCGGGGCTAAACGCGGGGCAAATACAAAAATAACCACCATCAACGGCAAACATTGCAACAACATAAACAC
>CAYQTB010000079.1:0-11938 GCA_964420315.1 uncultured Thiothrix sp.
GGGGTTGCCTTGAAAACCCTACCTTCAGACCGATATAGTGACCATTATCAGTTTGAATGGAATGTTGTGTGATGCGTCGTTTTCCTGTGTTTTCTGTGCTGCTGTTGGTAATTCCATTCTTTGAGCTGTGGTTGCTCATTAAAGTTGGCAGTGCCATTGGTGCGCTGACGACGATTCTGCTGTTAATTCTCTCCGGCTTCTTTGGGATGTATTTATTGCGTCACCAAGGGTTATCCGCGTTGGCAAAATTCCAACACGATAGGCAGGCAGGGCAGCGTCCGGCGAAGTCTTTGCTGGAAGGTAGCATGATATTGCTCAGCGGTTTGCTCTTCATCATCCCCGGTTTCTTCACTGATATAGTGGGGTTGATCTTGTTGTTTCCGCCAACCCGTTACCTATTAGTCAACGCTGTGCTCAAGAACAGTGTGGTGTCTGCTTCGGGTTTTCAATACACCCAAACATCGCGTCCTTCCGGCTCTGACATTGAAGGCGAAGTCATTCACCGTACCGATGATACAAAAAATTCACTCGACCGCCCTTGACTTTGTTTGGTCCGCCCCTATTATTAGCACTCACTAGCCTTGAGTGCTAACAACAACCCTAATGCCCTAATCCTATTGGTTTGAGGAGAATACTGACCATGAATATCCGTCCATTACATGACCGCGTTGTAGTACGCCGTATGGAAGAAGAGCGCAAAACTGCCAGCGGCATCATCATCCCTGACAATGCTACTGAAAAGCCTGATCGCGGCGAAATCCTCGCGGTAGGCCCTGGCAAAGTGGGCGATGACAATGAGCGCATCGCGCTGCAAGTAAAAGTCGGTGACAAAGTTCTGTTCGGTAAATACGCCGGTACAGCAGTAAAAATGGATGGTCAAGAAGTCTTGATCATGCGCGAAGAAGACCTGCTGGCGATTATCGAAGGCTAATTTTAAGAGGATTATGAAATGAGTGCTAAAGAAGTACGTTTTGGTGATGACGCTCGCGTTCGCATGGTTCGCGGCATTAATGTTTTGGCAAACGCGGTAAAAGTAACTTTGGGCCCTAAAGGTCGTAACGTCGTTTTGGAGAAATCGTTCGGCGCACCGACTGTGACCAAAGACGGTGTTTCCGTCGCCAAAGAAATCGAACTGGAAGACAAGTTCGAGAACATGGGCGCACAGTTGGTTAAAGAAGTTTCTTCTAAGACTTCTGACGCGGCTGGCGATGGTACTACCACGGCAACCGTTCTGGCACAAGCCATCGTGCGTGAAGGCATGAAAGCGGTCACAGCGGGCATGAATCCAATGGATCTGAAACGCGGTATCGACAAAGCGGTTATCGCGGCGGTTGAGCAACTGCACAATATGTCCAAGCCTTGTGCAGACAGCAACGCGATTGCCCAAGTCGGTAGCATTTCTGCCAACTCCGATGAAGCCATCGGCAACATCATTGCGACTGCAATGGACAAAGTCGGCAAAGAAGGCGTTATCACCGTTGAAGAAGGTTCGGGTCTGGATAACGAACTCGACGTGGTTGAAGGGATGCAATTCGACCGTGGCTACCTCTCCCCCTACTTTGTGAACAATCAGCAAAGCATGTCGGCTGAACTGGAAAACCCGTTTGTATTGCTGTACGACAAGAAAATTTCCAACATCCGTGAACTGCTGCCAGCCCTCGAAGGCGCGGCTAAAGCAGGCAAGCCACTGATGATCATTGCGGAAGACATCGAAGGCGAAGCACTGGCGACACTGGTTGTCAACAACATCCGTGGCATCGTGAAAGTGGCTGCGGTGAAAGCACCGGGCTTTGGCGACCGTCGTAAAGCCATGTTGCAAGACATCGCTATCCTGACTGGCGGCACGGTGATTTCTGAAGAAGTCGGTTTGGCGTTGGATAAAGTCACGCTGGACGATCTGGGTCAAGCCAAGCGTATCAACGTCAGCAAAGACAACACCACCATCATTGATGGCGCAGGTTCACCGGATGACATCAAAGCGCGTGTTGACCAAGTACGTGCGCAAATCGAAACCACTTCATCCGACTACGACCGTGAAAAACTGCAAGAGCGCGTTGCTAAACTGGCAGGCGGCGTAGCGGTTATCAAAGTCGGCGCGGCAACTGAAGTCGAAATGAAAGAAAAGAAAGCCCGCGTAGAAGATGCGCTGCACGCGACCCGCGCTGCGGTTGAAGAAGGCGTTGTTCCTGGCGGCGGTGTGGCACTGGTTCGTGCCCTGCAAGCCATTGCTGGCTTGAAAGGTGACAACCACGAGCAAGACGTGGGCATCCAAATCGCCATGCGTGCAATGGAAGAGCCGCTGCGCCAAATCTGCGCTAACGCAGGTGACGAGCCATCCGTGGTACTGAACGCGGTTAAAGCGGGCGAAGGCAACTACGGTTACAACGCACGCACTTCCGAGTACGGCGATATGATTGGCATGGGTATCCTTGACCCAACCAAAGTAACCCGTACTGCACTGCAAAACGCAGCATCCGTTTCTGGTCTGATCATCACGACCGAAGCAATGGTTGCTGAGCTGCCGAAGAAAGATGCGCCTGCTGCACCAGACATGGGCGGTATGGGGGGTATGGGCGGCATGATGTAATTCCTTCGGGAATACATTACCCCCCCATTCCCGACCCTCCCAGCCGCTTCGACGCGGCGCTTCGCCCCCCGCAAGGGGTGAAGGGAGAAAGATAGAAGAAAACCCCGCTTGTCGGGGTTTTCTAGCCAGTCAGATCAAACGAATCCCGATACAAGATCGTATTGCTCATTGCTGCATTCGTCTGGCAGTACCACCATTTCAATCGGCAAACCCGCTGCATCTGCTTGGCGATGTAACATTTCGATGCGGGTGTCATGCATAGAGGCGCGGTTGTGTTTCTGCTCAATTAAGGTAAACAGCCCAACCAACTCAACAGTGGGGTCTTGTTGCAGCAAGTGTAACGCCCAAGCACTGTCTTTGCCGCTGCTCCAACTGAGCACGGTTTTTCGTTTGATAATCCGTCTGCGGTTGAGCATCAACGGTACTGCCGCAAATACCACCATTCAAAGCCGCGTTTCGCCCAATGGAATACGCGAGAATTCGGCAACATCAGGTTCTTTTGTTCGGTACGCGACACCAGCATTCCCTTGTTATTGGAATCGACGATACACATCAATTCAATTTTGAACGTCGCATCCGCAGCACTGCCATTAAGTTCTGCCAGCACGTTTTTGGCGGCAGCTTCGGCTTGCAAGTCTGCCATGTGCGCTTGTTTTGGCATCCAGTCGGGGCCGGGGAAGCTGCCGGAATCGCCCGCAACATACACCTTGTCGAAACCTTCCACTTTGCAATGCTGGTTGGCTTTGAGCAAACCGCCCGCAGAACGGGGCAGGGTGGTGTTATCAAACCACAGATTACCCGTCATTCCCGGCATAAACAGAATCAAATCAGCCGCAAACTCGCCACCCTCGGTTTTCACCTTGTCGGCTTCAAAGCCTTTCATTTTGTGACCGAGATGGGTCTCAATGCCGCGTTTTTGCATTTCATCCAGCAAGCCTTTCACCGCTTTTTCGCCCAAGCGGTTGCCGGGTTTGTCGGCAGGGCTGAAAAATACCAGTTTGAATTGGTCACGGCGATCTTGTTGGCGCAGCAAAGTATCCGTGCCGAACAGGAACTCGAACATGGGTCCACCACGCATGGCACTTGGCTCATTCGGGTTGCCGGCAAAACCAATCGCAATCGTGCCGCCTTGCAAGGCATTCAAACGGTCACGGATTTGTTCCGCCGCAGTAATGCCTTCACACGGTGTGATGGCATGTTCGATACCGGGAAGTTTTTTGATAAAACGCCCGCCAGAAGCAATGATCAGTGCATCATTGGCAACTTCGCCGTTATCGGTTTCGACAATACGCCCGCCATCGCGCAAGCCGGTGACATTGCCCTTGTGAAAGGTCACGTTCATGCGGTTGAAGAAATTACCAAGTGGCACAATCAGGTCTTCGCGTTTGCGGATGCCGCTGGGAATCCAGATAATCCCCGGCAAATAGTGCAACTCAGCACGCGGTGCAATCACGGTGATTGCTAGGTCTTTGTTATGTTTGCGCAATTCGCGCACTGAACTCAGGGCAGCAAAACCCGCCCCGATAATCGTAATCTTTTTCATGTTTATGCTCGCTTCCAAGTAGTGCCGCCCGCGTTATCTTCCAGAAGCACGCCTTGGGCTTTAAGTTCGTCACGGATACGGTCAGATTCCGCCCATTGTTTGGCTTTACGGGCATCCAAACGTTGTTGAATGAGGGCTTCGATGCTGGCAGCGTCTAAACCGTCGGCACTGCTGCTACCTTGAAACCAACTTTCGGGGTCATCTTGCAATAAACCGAGAATATTACCCAAGCGCTGTAACAAGGCTCCCAAACTGGCGGCAGTCGCATCACTTTGGGTTTTGCGAATGCGGTTAATATCGCTGGCTAATTCAAACAATACCGCCAGTGCTTCCGGGGTATTGAAATCGTCATCCATTGCCGCGACGAAGCGGTTTTCGTAGTCGGTGTATGCCGCCGGAAACGCTTCCGGCAAACCACGAATCGCGGTATACAAACGTGACAGCGAGGCGTGTGCCGCATCCAACTGATCCGTGCCGTAATTCAACTGGCTGCGGTAATGGCTATTGAGGATGAAAAAGCGAATATCTGCTGCTTTGTATTCACGCAATACGTCGCGGATGGTGAAAAAATTGTTCAATGACTTCGACATTTTCTCATCATTGACGCGGATAAAGCCGTTATGCATCCAGTAATTGACGTGTTTATGACCGATGCAGCCTTCACTTTGCGCAATTTCATTTTCATGGTGTGGGAACTGCAAATCGCTGCCACCGCCGTGAATGTCGAAATGATCGCCCAGTAATTTCTGCGACATGGCGGAACATTCGATGTGCCAGCCGGGGCGACCTTGCCCCCACGGTGCATCCCATGCCGGTTCGCCAGGTTTCACGGCTTTCCACAACACGAAATCGAGCGGATCGTCTTTTACCTCGTCGACCGCGACCCGTTCGCCTGCACGTAATTCGTCCAGCTTGCGCCCGGAAAGTTTGCCGTAACCGTCAAATTTGGAAACGTCGTAATACACATCGCCGTTGTTGCCTTGGTACGCCATGCCTTTGTCGAGCAAGGTTTGAATCATTGCCAGCATTTCAGGCACATTACCGGTGGCGCGTGGTTCTGAGGTGGGGCGGCGTACATTGAGTGCGTCTTCGTCTTCGTGCATGGCGTCGATGAAACGTTGGGTCAACGCCTCTATCGGTTCATTATTTTCGGCGGCACGTTTGATGATCTTGTCATCAATGTCGGTAATATTGCGCACATAATCGACTGCGTAACCACTGGCTTTGAGGTAACGGTATACCGTGTCGAACACCACCATGACTCGTGCATGACCGAGGTGACAATAGTCATACACCGTCATGCCGCACACGTACATGCGTACTTGATGCGGTTCAATGGGTTTGAAGACTTCTTTCTGGCGGGTCAGGCTATTGTAAATGTGCAACATGAGGATTCTTCAGCAAGTTAATCAATCAATTGAGTCAGGATACTAGCACCGTTGCTCAGGGTTTTGTGCACCGGACAGCGGTCAGCAATATCCAGCAAACGTTCGCGCTGGTCGTCGGTCAACTCCCCTACCAGTTGAATGTCGCGCACAAACACGCTTTGCTTGTTGGCATCGCGGCTGTGGCGCAACGTGACGATCACGTTTTCCACCGGCCATTTTTTGCGTTCGGCATACATGCGAATGGTCATGGCGGTACAAGAGCCGAGTGCCGCTTTGAGGTATTGGTAGGGCGCGGCACCTAGGTCATCACCGCCGAGAGGCACGGGTTCGTCGGCAACCATTTGGTGTTTGCCTGCATGAATGTCACAGGTGTACGTGCCTTCGGTGTCACGCAGGCTGACGATGACGGTGTGAGGGTCTTTGGGTTGTGCGTCCATGTCTTTCCTTGTTGCAGGTCGATGCGTATCAAGTAGGTGTCGGCTGGATAAGGTACAGGCGTTTCTGTGAACCGTAGCAAAAGGTTGCCGCCTGCCACATCCAGCCGACGGGTACATCTTCAGGTGTTATCCCCCATGAGGGAAAATTGCCACGCTTCAAATAGGGCATATTCCAGCACCATACTCATCTGGTCGGAATGGTAGCGGAAAGGTCGGCGGGCTGCCAGCTTGGCGCGCTATTCTTACAGCGGGTATTCTGGAATTCCAACAAGAAACTGCTACGCTCAAGCTTTTGGTTATCTCAGCCAATGAGGAGCTTGAAATTGCCCGCAGTACTGCCAGAGAATTGTTTTTACGCCGGTCTTGATTTAGGCACGTCCGGTTGCCGCTTGATCGTGATTGACGGCAATCGGGTGGTACGAGCGGAGGCGCGGGTGGTTTATGGTGCTAATGTACTACAAACGCCGGAACTGTGGTGGGCTGCTGTGCAGCACGTCATGGCTGAAATTCCTGACACTATCCGCGCTAATCTGCAAGGGATTGCGGTAGATGGTACGTCTGGCACGATTTTGTTGGCGGATGCGGAGGGTAATCCGACTACGCCTGCATTGATGTATAACGATGCGCGTGCACTGGAACAAGCCCGCCGGATTGCCGTGCTTGCGCCGCGAGCGAGTGGGGCGCATGGCGCAACCAGCAGCCTCGCTAAACTGCTGTGGTTATTGGAACATTACCCAGATCAACCGCACGCTTACGCGCTGCATCAAGCCGATTGGATAGCGGGCAAATTGGCGAGTCATTTCGGTTTCAGCGATGAGAATAACTGCCTGAAACTGGGCTATGACCCAGTGAAACGCGAATGGCCTAAGTGGGTGAAAGGGTTAGTGCCGGAATACCTGTTGCCTAAGGTCTATGCGCCGGGTGACAAAGTGAGTGAAAGCCTTGTACACGCGGGCACGACTGACAGCATCGCTGCTTTCATCGCCACGGGTGCAAGTGAATTAGGGGATGCGGTGACTTCGCTGGGTAGTACTATTGCCCTCAAAATTATCAGCGACAAACCGATTTTTGCGCCAGAATTTGGCATTTACAGCCACCGTTTGGGCGATAAATGGCTGGCAGGGGGCGCATCCAATAGCGGTGGGGCGGTGTTGTTGCAGCACTTTTCTCGCGATGATTTGCAGCGTTTGACGCTGCAACTCCAGCCCGATAAGCCAACGGGATTGGATTATTACCCGTTGAGCAAACCGGGGGAGCGTTTTCCTCATGCTGATCCGCATTGGCTACCTCGTTTAACCCCACGCCCCGCTGATGACGTGCCATTCCTGCAAGCGATGCTGGAAGGTATGAGCCGGATTGAGCAAGAGGGTTGGCAGCGTTTGCACGAATTGGGTGCGCCTTATCCGCGCACTTTGCGCACGGTTGGGGGCGGTAGTCGTAATCCGGCGTGGATGCAGATGCGGGCAAGGCTAATCGGTGTGCCGCTTGTGCTGCCCTTGCATGATGAGGCGGCGTTTGGGGCGGCGTTGTTGGCATGTAACGCTTAGTTCAACTGCACCCGCGTTCCCCACGGCACGGGGGATTTGCCTTTCACCAGCCAAATCACCGGATAATTCGGCTGCGCTTTCGGAAAATACCCTTGTGCATCGGTGAAATACACCAAAATATCCGGCGGCTGATCTTGGGTTTGTACCCATTCAAACACGGGACGGAAATCGGTCGAGCCACCGCCGGGCATGGCTTGCGGCAAAGTGGCTTCTTCCCACGGTTCAAAGCGACGTGGAAAGCCTGCCACAACTTCGGAATCGCACGCTAGCAAGGTGACGGCGGCGCGAACTTGTCCTTTGATGGCGTTGATTTCGGTGAGGCAATCCAGCAATTCTTTGTCATTCACCGAGCCGCTCACGTCCAGCGCGATGACGGCATTGATTTGATAGCTTTTCAGGGTTGGGAAAATCGCCGGGTCGCCACGCCGTGACGAAGGGCGAGCGTAGCTGTAGTCGTCGCGTGCCACCGCAGTCATGTAATGTGCCAACAAAGTGCGCCAAGGTAAACGCGGTTGCAGCAATTCTTCCACCAGACGCTTCATAATGCCACTGAGTTTTCCGGCTTGTTGCGCCTGTTGAGCCGCTCCGGCAAGGCGTTGTTGCCATTGTACGCTGAGGTCTTCGGCTTCTTGCTGGTTCAGCGGCGGCGGGGGTGATTCGCCCTCTTCGGCGGGTTCATCAGGGGATTGTTGTTGCGTGCCGCCGTCGCCTTCGTTGGCATCTTTTGGTTGGGATTCGGCTTCACCGGATTCGCCCGCGTCTTGTTCGTCAGGCTGTTGCGGTGGGGTGTCGGTGTTGGGTTCGGTATCCGTATCGGATCCTTCGGGGGTGTCATCCGCGTTGGTCGGGTTGTCTTGTTTATCCCGGTTATCCAGCGGGTTTTCGCTTTTGTCGCTGCTGCCTTCGTTGGGCTTGGTTTCTTTATCGTACAGGTGCTGATCCAGCGTTTCGGTCATGTCGTTGTCGTCGAGGAGTGGGTAAATCTCCTCGGCACTCATTCCGATGTATTCCTTCATCATGATCATACCGGGCGGCGGCTTGAGACCATCGGCGATTAGGATAGGGTTGATGGCGTAATCGCAAGCCAAGTCCCAGCGGTGTTTGACGCGGTGGGCACGGCGGGCGAAATGCGACAGGGCGCAGTGCAGGGCTTCATGGGCGAGGACAAACTGCGCCTCGTCGGTGCGCAATTCCTGCACGTATTCGGGGTTGTAATAAAGCTTACGCGCATCCGTACCGGTGGTTGGACACCATGCCGGATTGGCAACCTGTAAGGGCAGACGCAACACGAGTGCCCCCAGAAACGGTTTATCCAGAATCAGTTTGGTGCGGGCGGCAACCAGTTTGTCTTCGACAGCGTTGAGATCAATGTCAGGCATGGGGGAAGCAGTTCATTAGCAAAAAACCTGATGGTAGAACGCGCTGCGCATGGGATGCAAATGGGCGTAGAATTTTGCCTGTTTGCATAACTTCAACAGCAACTTCATGCGTGCTGTGGCAAAATAGCCATTATGCAAATCGACCCCGTGACATTTGATCCCCAAGACTTCCTCAAGACTGCCCCGCACAAGCCGGGCGTGTACCGGATGCTGGGCAATGATGGCACGGTGCTCTACGTTGGCAAAGCCAAAGACCTAAAAAACCGCCTGTCTAGTTACTTTCGTGGCACATTGACCAATTCGCGCATTTTCGCGATGGTCAAGCAAATTTGTAACGTAGAAGTTGCTATCACCAATACTGAAGCCGAGGCGCTGTTGTTGGAAAGTAATCTGATTAAACAGCACTCTCCGCGTTACAATATTCTGCTCAAGGATGGTAAAGGCTACCCCTACATCCACATCACGGCGAGCGAATACCCGCGCATTGAATTTTATCGTGGGTCACGTAAACAACCGGGGCAATATTTTGGCCCTTATCCCAGTGTGGGGGCAGTGCGCCAAACCATGCACTTGATGAAAAAATTATTCAAAGCGCGGCAGTGTGAAGACAGTTATTTCGCCAACCGTTCGCGCCCTTGTCTGGAATACCAAATCAAGCGCTGTAGTGCGCCTTGTGTGGGTTTAATCGACCAACAAGAGTACGCACAAAGCATTCGCCACGCGGTTCAATTCCTGCAAGGACGTACCCAGGAGGTCATTGATGAGCTGGTGCAAAAAATGGAAAGTGCCGCGCTGACGCTGAATTTCGAGAAGGCTGCCGAATACCGTGACTTGATCGAAAGTCTACGGCATATTTCCCAGCAACAATACGTTAGTGGTAGCAATGGCAATGTGGACGTGGTGTCAATTTGCCTGGGGTCTGGAGTTGCCAGCGTGCAGGTATTCACGGTACGTAATGGTAATAATCTCGGCAACCGTAATTTTTTTCCCAAATTGCCCGATGATGAGGCAACTAGTGCCGAAATTCTCAGTTCATTTTTGGCGCAGTATTACTTGGATCATGATGTGCCGGGTGAAATTTTGGTCTCGGAATTGCCCAGTGATGCGGATGTCTTAGCGGATATGTTGACCCTTAAACAAGGGCGCAAAGTGCTGATTCGCCAACCTCAACGCGGTGAACGCAGCAAATGGGTGGAATTGGCACAGCGTAATGCCGAACAAGCCCTGCAAATGCAAGTACTCTCACGGGCGGGGATGCAGCAGCGTTTATTGGCATTGCAAGAAGCACTCGGCATGAGTGAATTGCCCGCTCGGATGGAATGTTTCGATATTAGCCACACGATGGGGGAGGCGACCGTTGCCTCTTGTGTCGTATTTGACCTGAATGGGCCGGTAAAATCCGAATATCGACGGTATAATATCGAGGGTATTCAGCCCGGCGATGATTACACGGCGATGCATCAGGCGCTGACACGCCGGTTTCGTCGAGCCGTTGAGCAGGCAGGCAAATTACCTGATATTCTCTTTATCGACGGCGGCAAAGGTCAGGTCGCACAGGCATTGGCGGTGTTGCATGAGTTAAACCTGACCGGTGTCGATGTCGTCGGTGTGGCAAAAGGCGAGGGACGTAAACCGGGGTTAGAAACCCTGATTATTGAGCAAGGCAGTGAACGTTTGGCATTGCCTGAGCACTCGGCAGCCTTGCACCTTATCCAGCAAATTCGGGATGAAGCTCACCGTTTTGCCATTACCGGGCATCGGGCGCGACGGCAAAAAGCGCGGACTCAATCGCCCTTGGAGCAAATTGAGGGTTTGGGCGCGAAGCGTCGGCAAGTATTACTGCAACAGTTTGGTGGCTTGAAAGCCATTGAGCGTGCTAGTGCGGAAGAATTAGCAAAAGTGTCCGGGATTAGCCTGTCATTGGCACGTAAAATTTATGATTTCTTTAACGGAGAAGAGAGCTGATATGGTGTTCAACCTGCCGGTGTTGCTGACGTGGCTGCGGATTGCGTTTATTCCGCTGCTGGTATTCCTGTTTTATCTGGAAGCGCCTTGGGCGTCCTTGGCGGCGGCTATCTTGTTCGGTATTGCCGGTTTGACCGATTGGGCAGATGGTTATCTGGCACGTTTGTGGCAACAAGAATCGCGTTTCGGAGCATTTCTCGACCCGGTTGCTGATAAGCTGATTGTGGCAGTCGCGTTGATTTTGCTGGTGGAACGCGAGGTAAATATTTGGATTACCTTAGCAACGGTGATTATTATTGGGCGAGAAATCGTAATTTCAGCCTTGCGTGAATGGATGGCAGAATCCGGCAACCGTTCCAAAGTGGCGGTGGCTTTTATTGGTAAGCTGAAAACCACCGCGCAAATTATCGCCTTGATTTGTTTGTTGTATAACCAAGATTTGTTTGGGGTATTGCCACTGCGGGAAATCGGTTTGGTGGCATTGGCGGTTGCGACGGTACTGACCGTTTGGTCAATGGTACAGTACCTTCACAGTGCGTTTAGTTCATAAGCTGTCTTGGTAGGCTTTGAGTTGCTCCCATTCACCTTGCGCGGCGAGTGCGGCTTGCTTGGGCCAGCTTGAGGTGTCGTGTTTGCTGAATTGTTCGTCTTCCACGATCAGCAGGGCTTGCAGTTTTTGAGGGGATGTTTCTGCCAGTTGTTGATAGGTGTGGATGCCCGCGCGGTGTAAAATCGCAGCGAATGTGGGACCAATGCCAGTAAGTTTTTGTAGATCGTCGTGTTTGATTGACAAGTTACTGGCGAGTTTTTCAGTCAGTTCTTTGGCGCTGGCGGCGAGGCTGGCAAGTGTTGAGCGGCCTTTTACCAAGGTTTCAGAGCCGAGGGAACTGCCTTTTGAACTGAGATCGCTGCTGATTTCTTTGGCTTTGTGCAGCCATTCACCGCTGACGGGTGCGGCTTTTTCTTTGAGATGCTCTACGCTGTCTTTGGCTTTGTGCAACCAGTCGCTCAAAATGTTGAGCGTGGCATCTTTGCCGGATTGAGCGCTGCTTGTTTCTGGCATGTCAGGTGGGTTAATAATCGGTTTGTGCG
>CAYQTB010000080.1:0-11767 GCA_964420315.1 uncultured Thiothrix sp.
CATTGCGCTCGGATTTGTTTGGCGATGTCTTCGACGTGCTAGAATGACCGCTTACCCTCACTAAACAAATGTTCGCGCCCTAAAACATCTTCATATTCCGCCAGCAACGCCGCACCCATCAGCGGCACGAAATTACCTTGCAAACAATGCATAACCAGTTTATTAGCACTGCCTTGACCGATGCACGCACCAAGGAAAATGTTAGTATCCAAGATGATATTCGTACTATCATGGTAGCATTGGTGACATCATGATGTTGCTATATTTTTGTGGTTATTGGGCGATTCAGGAGTGATGTATGCCATTAATATTTTGCAATGTCGGCTGGATGCAATATTACAATGGCATTGACGGTGATTCCATTGCAAGAGGGGTGAATATAACTAGCACTCAATAGGCCATGAGCTATGCAATTTATTCACCGATCTAATCCAATGGTTAGCATTTCAGATTTATTTAAACACCTTACCCGCCAACATACGTAATATTACAACTGAATGTGACGAATTACCCACCCGGAGACTTTCATGGAACATTGCGGGGCATTGCTGGATGCGCTCTGACAACACGAACCCCTATTTGCTGGATAAGCATAAAACCCGCCAAGGCTTTGAACGTGCTGCACATACTTACGACGCGAACGCGGTCTTGCAGCGTGAAATCGGTAGTCGCCTGCTGGAGCGCTTGGATTTTATCAAGATGCAGCCCGAAACTGTCCTCGACCTTGGTTGTGGTACGGGGGCGATCAGCGAACAGTTGCTGAAACGTTACAAAAAAGCCCGCGTCATCGGGGTCGATCTGGCGCTGAACATGGTGCAGAAAATCCGGCAGCGCGGCGGCTGGTTTCGTAAGCCACACGGCGTGTGTGCGGATGCAGCGCGTTTGCCATTCCAGCCGCAATGCGCGGATATGTTGTTATCTAACCTGATGCTGCAATGGTGCAACGATTTGCCCGCCGTGTTTGGCGAATGGGTGCAGGTGTTGAAACCGAATGGCTTGCTGATGTTTGCCACCTTCGGCTCCGATACCCTGAAAGAATTACGCGCCAGTTGGGGGCAGGTGGATGGCTTCACCCACGCCAGCCAATTTGTGGACATGCACGACGTGGGCGACGCACTGTTGCAAGCCGGTTTTCGCGATCCGGTGGTGGACATGGAAACCATCACCTTGACCTACACCGATGTGCGCGGTTTATTGCGGGATCTGAAAGGCATTGGTGCAAACAATGCCACTCAAGGGCGCAATCACGGCTTAACTGGCAAAGCACACCTACAGGCTTTTTTGCAGGCTTACGAATACTTTCGTCAGGAAGATGGGCTTTATCCTGCCACGTATGAAGTGGTGTATGGTCACGCTTGGGCACCGGTCTTGTTGCCTAGCAAACTACCCGAAAAATTCATTCCGATTATGAGGAGTAAGCCATGAGTGACCCCGTTATTGCGCAGAAAAAACCGTGTGTGGTGGAATTGGAAGCCGATAAAAGCTATTGGTGGTGTTCGTGTGGGCGTTCAGCGAATCAGCCGTTTTGCGACGGTTCGCACAAGGGAACAGATTTCACCCCGCTGGCATTCACCGTACCGGAAAGCAAAAAATACGGGTTATGCGCGTGCAAACACACCAAGAACGCGCCGTTCTGTGATGCAGCTCATCGTGATCTAAGCTAGGTCGGTTCGCGGTGTGGTAAACTTGTGCCAATTTACCCGCTAATTGGCGCATAATAATGAAAAAAACCTACACCATCCAATCGGTTAGCCGCAATGCCATTTCATCGGAAAAAGGTTCCATCGTCTGGCAATTACTGGATGCTGCCGATGGGCGCGTGCGCAAAGTGAATGGCGTGACCACGCTCGATAAAGCCGGGGCAATTGAGTCAGTGCGTTCCATTTACGCGCGTGAAACTCCGTTAGTCGATGAATTATTGTGTCATCACGAAGGTGATACATTTACCATTGACTTTGCCGAGTTCAACCAATTACAGGGGTATGTTGAACGCGAAATATACCTAGACATGCGACACTGTGAACATTTATCTGGTTTGTCGCGTCGAATTTTGCGGATACTTGCGGTGTTGACTTTACTGCTTGTACTCTGGTTGAGCTGGATGTTGAACACCAGCATGACTCAATTTGCTGAACAACAACCGCTGATACATAAACATGAGCTACCTTGAGCGCATTCGTGCCTGCAATAATTTTGAATCGACCCACTACCGTGAACTGCTGATTGATGGCAAGGTGTATGGGCAAGTGCAACCCGACTTTGCGGAACACTTGGCACACTGGTCGGAGGTTTTCAGCGTTACGGATACGCAGGTGGTGCTTAACCCGGAATTGACCGGTTACACGCTGCGCACGCAAGCCGTTGCGCCAGTGTTGCGGGTCTTGCATCAGCAGGGTGTGATTGATACGTGGGTTGCCGAAGCTTATCCGGTCACGCACAGCTTTGGTGGTTATGCCGAGTTGGAAATCGAACGTGCTGCCACCAGTTTTTTCGGGGTGAAAACGTTCGGCATTCACGTTAATGGCTTGGTGAAAACCGCTCAGGGCATTGAGGTTTGGGTGGGCACACGTTCCCTGGACAAACCCTTCTGGCCAGGCAAGCTGGATCAAATAGTCGCAGGTGGGCAACCCGTGGGTTTGGGTTTGCTAGAAAATGTTATTAAAGAGTCACAAGAAGAAGCCAACATTCCCGCTGAGCTTGCTCAACAAGCGCAAGCGATTGGCACGATTCCCTACCGACAGCAAGGCTGGCGCGGTTTGGACAATTCCACGATTTATGTGTATGACTTGTGGTTGCCAGAAGATTTTGTCCCAGAAAATACCGATGGTGAAGTCATTGCATTTGAACGGATGCCCTTAGCAGAAATTGCCCGGCTGACGGAAACGACCACAGAATTCAAAGACAACTGTAACCTTGTGAATATTGATCTCTTATTGCGTACTGGGATGATTTCATCAAAGCATCCTGACTATGCTACTATTCTCAAGGTGTTATACACTGCCAGTCATTGAAAAGAGACAATGGATGATAAAAGGTCAACCTAAAACGGTTTATTTACAAGACTACACTGCACCCAGTTACCGTGTGGATGCGTTGTCACTGGTCTTTGAATTGGGCGAAACCGCTACCCGCGTCACCAGTGTGGCAACTTACCGCCGTGAAGCAGGAGTTGCGGCAGATACGCCATTAGAGCTTTATGGCGAAGCGTTGGAGTTGTTAGAAATCCGCTTGAATGGTTTGCCGCTGCAAGCCGGTGATTACCAGGTCACGGATACCGGCATGAGCATTCCGAACGTGTCGGCATTGTGTACGCTGGAAATCGTGACGCGCATTTACCCGCAGAAAAATACTTCATTGGAAGGTTTGTACCAGTCCAGCGGGAATTTTTGCACGCAATGCGAAGCGCAAGGTTTCCGCAAAATCACCTATTACCCGGATCGCCCGGATGTCATGACGGTGTTCACCACGCAAATTTTGGCGGATAAGCAAAAGTACCCGGTGCTGCTTTCCAACGGCAATCTCACGGGCAGTGGCGAGTTGGCGGATGGTCGGCATTGGGCGCGTTGGGAAGACCCGTTTCACAAACCCGCGTATTTATTTGCCTTGGTGGCGGGCGATTTACAGCACGTCGAAAGCCATTACACCACCGCTTCAGGGCGCGATGTGACCTTACGCATCTATACCGAGGCGCACAATATCGACAAGTGTGAGCACGCGATGCAATCGCTGAAACGGGCAATGCAGTGGGATGAACAGCGTTTCGGTTTGGAATACGACCTCGATATTTACATGATTGTGGCGGTTGACGATTTCAATATGGGCGCGATGGAAAACAAGGGGTTGAACGTGTTTAACTCCAAGTTGGTGTTTGCCAGCCCGGAAACCGCAACCGATATGGATTACGTCAGCATTGAGGCAGTGATTGGGCATGAGTATTTCCATAACTGGACGGGCAACCGTGTCACTTGCCGCGATTGGTTTCAGTTGTCGCTGAAGGAAGGCTTGACGGTATTCCGCGATCAGGAGTTCACCTCTGATTTGCATTCACGGGCGGTAAAACGCATTGAAGACGTGCGGATGTTGCGCACCCATCAGTTTGCGGAAGACGCCAGCCCGATGGCACACCCGATTCGTCCATTTTCCTATATGGAAATCAATAATTTCTACACCGTGACCGTTTATGAAAAAGGCGCAGAAGTGGTGCGTATGTACCAGACCTTGCTGGGGCGTGATGGTTTTCGCAAAGGCATGGATTTGTATTTTCAGCGTCATGATGGCCAGGCGGTGGCGACCGAAAACTTTCTGGCAGCAATGGCAGACGCCAATGGTGTCGATTTGAGCCAGTTCCAGCGCTGGTACGATCAGGCGGGTACGCCACAGGTGGCAGTAACGATGGATTACGATGCTACTGCGCAAACGTGTACCTTGCACTTGCGCCAGTCTTGTCCGGCGACACCGGAAGCGGCGGAGAAATTGCCGTTTTTGATTCCGGTTGCAGTGGGTTTGTTGGGGCGTAATGGGCAAGATTTGATCGGCACACAAGTGTTACGCCTGACGGATACTGAACAGGTGTTTACGTTTGATCAGGTGGTGGAATGTCCCGTGCCTTCGCTGCTGCGCGGTTTTTCTGCTCCGGTGCGTTTGAGCTACCCTTACACGACCGCCGAATTGGTATTTTTGATGAAGCATGATAACGATGCTTTCAACCGCTGGGATGCTGGGCAACGCTTGGCGATGCAAACCATTCTGAGCCTATTAAACGCACAGCAACAGCAAGCAGCGTTCGGGTTGGAACATGAATTCATCAGTGCTTACCAAGCGATTCTCACCGATAACACGTTAGATCATGCCCTGCGTGCCGAGGCTTTGACGCTGCCGTCTGAAGCGGATATTGCGGAAGTGGCGCGCCCGTCTGACCCCGAAGCGATTCATACCGTGCGCGAATTCATCCATGCAACATTGGCGAAAGCCTTACGCTTGGATCTGGAAGAATTGTATGCCGAATTACACGCGCAAGGGCAGGGCGATTATTCCTCGGATGCGGTCAGCATTGGGCGGCGCAGCCTGAAAAGCGTTTGTTTAGCGTATTTGGGGCGGATTCAGGATGACGGTATTTACGATACCTGCCTCCAGCAATACCGCAACGCGGGCAATATGACCGACGCAATGGCGGTATTGGCGGTACTCAGCAAAATCGACTGCCCGCAACGTGAAGAAGCGTTGCAACATTTCCATGACCGCTGGCAACACGACTCGCTGGTGATGGACAAATGGTTTGGCTTGCAAGCCACTTCGTCGTTACCCGATACGCTGCAACAAGTGCAAAACTTAATGCAGCATCCGCTGTTCGACATTCGTAACCCTAATAAAGTCCGTGCCTTGATTGGCAGTTTCGCAATGCGCAACCCATTGCATTTCCACGCACAAGACGGCAGTGGCTACGCATTCCTCAAAGAGCGCGTCTTGGAATTGGATGCGATGAACCCGCAAATCGCGTCACGCATGGTGCGCCCGCTCATGAACTGGCGGCAATATGAGCCGACCCGCAGCGCCGCGATGAAAGCCCAACTGGAGCAGATTAAAGCGCACAGCGGTTTGTCAGGCGATGTGTATGAAATCGTGAGCAAGAGTCTGGTATGATGCGGTGACGACTGGTCAATCATAGAGAGGGCATGGCATGAAGGTAAGTGTATTGAAAGCGTTGGGCGTAGCGGCACTGATCACCACGGGTAGTCATGCGCTGGCAGATGAGGTGTGGAACAGCAACGTTGGACGTATTGTGTACGCGGATGAAATCGGGCCAACTGCTGTATTTGCCTACGGCCCTGCGGAAGATCCGGGTGTGGTATACATCTTGGGTTTAGCCAAGGTTTACCAAAACCGTGGTACGTATGACGGTTATTGGGCAAAAAACAAATCCAAAGTGGAATGCACCACCGAACGCCCCGGCATTTACGGCAATATGACCCGTTATTGGGGGCGTTACGAGATTAAATTCCTCGACAAAAATTTCCCTTCGCGTTGGGAAGCACAGTGGAGCTATTGTGACGGTGCAGTCGAGAAAGTGAAGATCGAAGCCACGCCAGCAGTGGGCGAAGCGGCTGTGCCTGTAGCTGAGAAAAAATAAGCGGTTTACTATACTCGGTCTCGCCGAGATGTCAGTACAATTGTGTTTCTAAAGCGGCGAGGCGCTTTTCTAAGCGGGTTTTGATTTCGTTTAAGTAGCCCTGTGGAGCGAATTAACGGTTATCGGTATCGGTTTGCCAGCGCGATAAATCGACGTTGTTATTTGCCAGCCAATAGCGTGGTGGTGGAACGTTTAAGTTAGCATGCAAGATGTTTAAATACTCGTGGCGTGAAATATTTTCCGCGCCCATGCTCATTAAGTGCGGGTTTTCGATCTGGCAGTCGATTAGCGCAAAGCCCCAATGCTGCACATGCCAAGCCAGCGCCACCATCGCGATTTTGGAGGTATCCGGTTCGCGGCTGAACATGGATTCGCCGCTGAATACCCCGCCAGTAGCGACCCCGTATAAACCACCGACCAGTTCGCCCGCTGGGTTCCACACTTCTACCGAATGCGCAAGGTCATGTGCGTGCAACATGCAATAGGCGGTGTGCATTTCGTGCGTAATCCAAGTCTCAGCGGTGTAAGCACGGGGTGCAGCACAAGCTTCCACCACGTCGGAAAAGCACGTATCGAAGCTGATGCGATAACCTTTGTTACGTAACGATTTACGCAAACTGCGGGTCATGCGGATCTTATGTGGGAATAGCACGGTGCGCGGGTCAGGCGACCACCAGTAGATCGGTTCACGCGGTCCAAACCAGGGGAAGATCCCAGCACGGTAGGCGTTTTTCAGGCGAGCGATGCTTAGATCGCCGCCGACTGCCAGCAAGCCGTTGGGTTCTTCCCACGCCATTTCCACTGGCGGGAAGGGTTCTTCCGACCAAGTGGGGTTGAGTAAGGTGAGGCTGAGGGATCGTGGTAACACGCCGTTCCTTTAGTGAGTTTTCACCAGTTGATCCAAATATTTTTCGGCATCCAGTGCTGCCATACAGCCTGTACCGGCTGAAGTGATCGCTTGACGGTAAATATGATCCATGACATCACCGGCTGCAAATACCCCTTCGATACTGGTTTGGGTGGCATTGCCTTCCGAGCCGCTTTTGACTTTGAGGTAGCCGCCTTGCATGTCTAGCTGCCCTTCAAAAATAGCGGTATTAGGCTTGTGACCAATAGCAATAAAAATGCCCATGAGTGCGATGTCTTGGGTGGTATTACTTTTTACATCCTTGACGCGCATTCCGGTAACGCCAGTTTTGTCGCCTAGCACTTCATCAAGCGTGGTATTCCATAAGATTTTGACTTTGCCTTGCTCCACTTTTTCAAATAATTGTTTTTGCAGAATTTTTTCGGAACGTAATTCATCACGGCGGTGTACTAACGTGACTTCAGCGGCGATATTCGCAAGGTAAAGCGCTTCTTCCACAGCCGTATTGCCACCCCCAATCACCGCGACTTTTTGATTGCGGTAGAAGAATCCGTCACAAGTGGCGCAGGCGGATACCCCTTTGCCTTTGAATTTTTCTTCGGATTCTAAACCAAGGTACATCGCTGACGCACCAGTCGCTATAATCAAAGCATCACAGGTGTATTGCCCATTATCACCGTTGAGCGTGAAAGGACGGTTTTGCAGGTCTACACTATTGATGTGGTCGAAAATGATTTCGGTATCAAAACGTTCAGCGTGTTTTTGCATCCGTTCCATAAGTTGTGGTCCCATGACGCCAGCAGCATCGCCCGGCCAGTTATCCACTTCGGTGGTGGTCATCAATTGCCCGCCTTGCGCCATGCCGGTGATCAATACAGGGTTGAGGTTGGCGCGTGCGGCGTAAACAGCAGCGGTGTAGCCCGCAGGCCCTGAGCCAAGAATGAGTAAACGGCAGTGTTTTGCGGTATTCATGATATAATCCTCCATTTTCCGAATGGGGTAATCCTATGTGACATACCGTGTCGGGTAAAGTAGTAATCGGAAAAACAAGCCCTATAATCAGGGAATCAAACGAACAGGGATATTGGTTTGGCTAAGGTTATTCTCAATCAAAAAAAGCGTCTGGGTCTGCAACAGGCAAGTGTCATTATTTTCATGGGCATTGCCGCCGTGATTTTGTTGGCATTATTATCGTACAGCCCGCTTGACCCCGGTCCATTCCATCATAACACCCGTATTGGTCCTTGTGACAATTTAGCCGGTTGTAAGGGGGCATGGCTGGCGGATTTCCTGCTGGGTTTGCTGGGCTACTTGGCGTATGCCTTGCCGCTGGTATTGGTGGTCATGGGCTTGACGGCATTCCGTATTGGTCCGCACATGAAAAACCCGAATAATCCCGTGGGCGGTATCAATGATATTATCACCAGTGCCGGTGCGTTATTCGCGTTGCTATCGGGGGCGGGCTTGGCGCACTTGTTGTTTTTGCCTCCTCCTGATGGCATCGGTGGGGGCATGTTGGGGCAGGCAGTCGCCAAAGTGTTTACAAGTACTTTCTTAGGCTTTTTCGGGTCAATTTTATTTCTGCTGTCATTGTTTCTGGGCAGTATTACGATCGTGGCTGATATTTCTTGGGCGCAAGTGACTGAAAAGGTCGGCGATTGGATGTTGCAAGTCTTCGATAAGTTGCAAGGCATGGAGCAGGCTAAAGCGGATGGTGACGCGGCTGCCGCCAGTAAAAGCGGGGTGTTGGGGCGGTTTTCCGAAGTACTGAAGCGCAGCAAAGGCTATTGGCAAGGCGGTTCTGGCGCATTGGATAAAGCCAGTGGCTGGATGAACCGCACGGTAGGTGGTGTTGGCGATGTACTATCCCCGAAACGTGGCGAACCCCATTTGGGGGATGGCGTTGATTTGACCGACATTCATGCACCTTTCCGTGACGAACCCCGTTTGGATGTGCCGGACTTTTCCAGTCTGGGACGCGATAAACAAAGCGCTGCTGCTGATATGTCGGTTGCAGCATCTGCCGCAGTCGTTAGTGAAGCTGAGACAACTCCAACCAAAGCCAAAACGGGCGACGCGGCAGGGATTCGTGATGTGGCGGCAAGTCTGCCCCCCCTAAAAGCAGGCAAGGGTCATGGTTTGATTTTACCGCGCTTGACGTTGTTGAATCCGCCACCCCAGGAACGTGTCACGCAGTCCAAAGAACGCCTGAATGAGTTGGCAACGAAGCTGGTGGAGGCATTAGGGCATTATGGTGTGCCTGATGTGAAAGTTGTGGCGCGTGACCCCGGTCCGGTGATTACCCGTTTCGAGTTGGAATTGCCTGACGGTACCAAAGCCTCAAAAATTTCCGGGTTGGCATCGGATTTGGCGCGAAATATGTGCGTCTCCAGTGTGCGCGTGGTGGAGGTCATTCCGGGGCGACCCACCATCGGGATCGAAATTCCCAATGACCGCCGTGACGTGGTGACGATGAGTGAAATGCTGGCTTCAGCGGTTTACAAGAAAACCCCTTCGCCCTTGACCTTGGCACTAGGTAAGGATATTGCGGGACACCCGATTGTCGCCGATCTGGGACGGATGCCGCATTTGCTGGTCGCGGGGACGACAGGTTCGGGTAAATCGGTATTCATCAACGCAGTGCTGATGAGCTTGCTCTACAAAGCCACGCCTGCTGAAGTGCGCATGATTATGATCGACCCGAAAATGCTGGAATTAAGCAGCTACGAAGACATTCCGCATTTGCTCGCGCCAGTGGTGACGGACATGAAACACGCCGCCAATGCCTTGCGCTGGTGTGTGGCGGAAATGGAACGGCGTTATTTGCTGATGTCGAAACTCAAGGTGCGTAATATCGCCGGTTTTAACGAAAAGATTATTGATGCACGTACCAGAGGCGAGGTAATTCTCGACCCCTTGTTTGACCCGCTGAAATCGGTGGATGGACACCCGCAACCCCTAGAAACCTTGCCATATATCGTGGTGATCGTGGACGAATTTGCCGACATGATGATGGTGGTGGGCAAAAAAGTGGAAGAGTTGATCGCACGGCTGGCACAAAAGGCGCGGGCATCCGGTATCCATTTGATTTTAGCGACGCAACGTCCTTCTGTTGATGTCATTACGGGTTTGATCAAGGCGAATATTCCCACACGGATTGCGTTCCAAGTGTCGACTAAGATCGACTCGCGCACGATTTTGGATCAGGGGGGGGCTGAACAATTGCTGGGTTACGGCGATATGTTGTACATGCCACCGGGGACTTCCTTGCCGCAACGGGTGCACGGCGCACTGGTGACTGACCGCGAAGTGGAAGATGTTGCCAACTACCTCAAGCTGCAAGGGGAACCGGATTACATTGATGAGGTCTTAGCCGATAGCACGTCACCGTCTGATGCTGTACCCGGATTGGAGCCGCTGACGGAACGGGAGGGTGAGTCCGACCCGCTGTATGATGAAGCAGTGGCGGTGGTGATCGAGTCCCGGCGTGCGTCGATTTCTTATCTGCAACGTCGCCTTAAGGTGGGTTATAACCGGGCGGCACGCATGATAGAAGACATGGAAAGCGCAGGCGTGGTCAGCCCGGTGTTGAGCAATGGCTCACGCGATGTGTTGGTTGCTGCACCGCCAAAAGATTGAATAATATGAGGTTAATGATGAAAACAACGTTTACTAAAACCCTGGCAGTACTGTTGACGACGGGTTTAATGAGCAGCAGTGCATGGGCGGATGGTCGCGCAAAACTTGATGAGTTTTTTACCAAAGTCAGTACGATGCAATCGGCTTTTACCCAGCAAGTGATTGATGAAAAAGGGGCAGTACGCCAGTCATCCAGTGGTAATGTATTCTTGTCACGCCCCGGTAAATTCCGTTGGGAATACGCCGCACCAGACAAGCACGAAATCGTGGCGGATGGCAAAAACGTGTGGGTGTACGACGTTGAGCTGGATCAAGTCACGGTTAAACCCATGACGCAAGCCTTATCTGCTGCGCCGGTTGGGATGCTGACCCAAAAGCAGTCGGTCGACAAACAGTTCAATGTGCAGGAAATGGAAGCCGAAGGTAGCACGCTGGAATGGTTCCGCCTGACCCCGAAGAAGCAAGACTCTGATTTCACCACGATGGATTTGGGCATTAGCGCTACCGGCGTGGAAGAAATGATTTTGGGGGATAAATTCGGGCAACAAACCTACATAAAGTTCCAAGGGTTGCGTACTGATATTGACATCGACAAGAGCCGTTTCAGTTTCACGCCACCCAAAGGGGCTGACGTGATTGGGAAAGCTTCCTGATTCCCTTAGCTGAACGTATGCGCCCGGCGACGCTCGATGAGTACGCCGGGCAGCTTCACTTGCTGGCTGCCGGCAAACCGCTGCGGCGAGCCATCGAAGAATCCCGCCCGCATTCCATGCTGTTCTGGGGACCTCCCGGAACCGGCAAAACCACACTGGCACGCTTAATCACCCATTATTGGAATGCAGAATTTATCACCTTGTCGGCGGTGGCGTGTGCGCCAAAAAGCAATGCGGTGTACACGGCTTATAAACTGGCGCGGGCGGATGCGCAACAGTCCGGTTCGTTAGATGTGCCGTTACATTTGCGTAATGCGCCGACCAAGCTGATGAAGGCGTTGGATTACGGCAAAGGTTATCGCTATGCCCATGATGAACAGAATGCGTATGTGGCGCAGGAGAACTATTTCCCGGATGCGTTGCGAGGGTAAATTACAGTCCACTTGAAACTTATACATAATTATACTAACATACACAATA
>CAYQTB010000081.1:0-11736 GCA_964420315.1 uncultured Thiothrix sp.
CTTCGCTCAGTGACCTCCCGTTCGCTGAGCGAAGTCGAAGCGTCCCCTTCTTACTAGAACTCGCGCATTACGAATGGGTAGAAATCCCGCTGACACTCGCCGACGCCTCCATCGACTGGCAACAGATTAACCCAGATGGTGATTTACTGGATGGCATCCCCGTACTGAATCCAGTGATGTTGTTACAAAGCTATCAATACCCCGTCCACCGCATTAGCATGGATTACCAACCGCATACCCCAGACCCTACCCATTTATTATTAATCAGAAACCCAGAACACAAGATTGATTTCATCGTACTGAATGCCATTACCGCCCGGCTGCTGCAACGGCTGCAAGAGGGGAGTAGCGCCAGACAAGTACTCACTCAAATTGCAGAGGAAATTCAACACCCCAACACAGAGCAACTATTAACATTCGGATTAACCCTGTTACATCAGCTCCAACAACAATACGTGTTATTGGGTGTGATGAATCCTTCAACGGCATAACCACTTATCAGCAATAAACGCCCCTGTCGGTAAATTCTATGTTTACTGAAGGCAAGAATGTGTTATCTAAGTAGCATATTCTTTTCGAGGGCATTTTCACCATGCGTACACTATTCTCACTCGCGGTTTATGCGTGTCTTTTGTTCACCGGCAGTCTAATGGTTGGCTGCACCGAAACCGCGCCTGTCAAGGAAGCTGAAACACAAAGCATTCAGGACATCGCCAAACAAGCCATGAACTCCACCGGCAAACTGAGCAAAGAGCAAGTGGATGCACTGATCCGCGCCAATGCAGCCTGCCGACCTGACGATAAGCGTTAAGCCATGCAGCCAATCAGTACGCTGCTCATCGGCTTTTCCGTATTCAGCATCCCGCTGCTCGCCTTAACCCATTTCCGTCACGAACATTACCAAGGGCAAACCACCGCACAAGTCATGGGTATTATCGTGCTGATTACCCTGCTGGGTCTGCAACTGGCACATTTTGCTTGGTTGCAAATGGGGGTAGAAATTACTCACAGTCCGTTCTACCAAGTGTTACTGTTTACGCTTGCCCCGACGTTTTACCTGTTCAGCAAACCGCTACTGCAAGCAAGTACCGAAAAACTACCGCGTGACTTGCTGCATTTATTACCGATTTTGGCTGCCCCGTTTCTGCCCTTCCCGATAGCCGTGACCTTAGCCTTTGCCTTAGGTGCTGGGTATTGCGCGTGGTTAGCCAAACGGGTATATGCGGCATTACACCAACAACGCGATCGCTTTCGGTCAGTCAGCATGGTGTTAAGTGCCGCATTCGCTATCGCTTTATCAGTCCTGCCACTGGGAATGGGCATTACGTTGCTGCCAGCAAACGTCTTTTTCACCGTCAATGCCAGTGCCATCGGGCTGGTGCTGTTACTGATCCACGCCGCGCTCAGTATTGCGCCACGTCTGATCACCGACTTGGCGGAAGCTGTCCGCGAAACCCATGCCGCGTCCACCTTGGCTCAAGTGGATTGCGACCTGATGCTGGCAGAAGTCGAAGGCTTAATGCAGGAAAAAGAACTGTTCCGCCAACCCGATTTATCGCTCGATACGCTGGCAGAACGGCTGGGGTTATCGCCCCAACAAGTGGCGGAATTACTGCAAACCCGGCTCGGCAAAAGCTTTTCACGCTATGTGAGTGAATTTCGGGTAGAAGCAGCAGAAGATATGCTGTTGGAAGAACCTGACACCACCTTGCAAGCCGTAGGTTTACGGGTCGGCTTTACCTCGGAAACCCTGTTCACACAAGCATTTCGTGACATTAGCGGCATGACGCCGGGGCAATTCCGCAAGATCAATCAGTTGTCCGTCGCATTCCACTAAAACCTTCACTAAGCACGCCTTCTTTCATTGACATCCTCCCCTCCCTAAAGTGAGGGGATTCCTACGGGAGCTAAGCGGTAAGGCTTCACCCCTTCGGTGGGTTCTCTTAGTCCGTTGTAACCCTGAAGGGAAATATTTTTTTACACAACCTCAGTTTCCAGAGCGATGGGTTTTGCTACATTCTGGTTTTTCAAACTCCCACTTTGGAGAGAACCCTTCCCGCATATCCTGCGGTACTTCCAGAATCCCACCGCCTACAACGGTGGGTAGTAAGAATATAGGGGGAGTGAACCCTTTTGGCAATACCGTTTATCTGCCTGTTAGGTGGCTACTGCGGCATCGAGCCGCCTTGCCACCACGCTATCCTCCCCGCCCTGAAGGGCGAGGTTTGCCGCGCAATCTGATCAATTCTACCGCTCATCGGTAAAACCGAACAAAAAGCGAATCTACGGCAAATATTTTTGATTGGCATCGGTCGGTACTAAACCGTATATTTGGTTCGTGTTTTGTTCGTTTTGCTAAGAAGGAACCGCGCCATGCTCACACGCCGACAACAACAGATTTGGGACATTATCCAGTCCCTGTACGCCCGTAATGGCTACCCCCCTACGTTGGATGAAATTGCCCAAGCAGGTGGGATTTCCACCCGCAGTACCGTTCACCAACATGTGCAGGCACTGATCCGGGAAGGTCGCCTACACGCCACAGCGGGCAAACGTGCCTACCGGCTGCCGGAGATGGCAGTGGCACGCCACCCGCAAATGCCGCTAAGCCTTGGCTTACCGCTTGCTGGGCGCATTGCCGCCGGTAAACCGATTGAAGCGATTGCAGGCAAAGATGAAATCAATCCCAGCGATTTGTTCGGTGGCAATGGGCGCTACGTGCTGGAAGTGCGTGGCGAGTCGATGATCGACATCGGCATTATGGACGGTGATTTCGTCGTCATCCAACAACAAGACAACGCCAGTGATGGCGACATTGTGGTCGCTCTGGTGGAGCGTGAAGAAGCCACCCTCAAACGCCTGTACCGTCTACCCGATGGGCGTATCGAACTGCGCCCGGAAAACAGCCAAATGCAACCGATGCTCTACCCCGCCGAAAGCGTACAGGTACAGGGCAAAATGGTCGGTTTGTTCCGTAGTTATTAAGTCAACAATCAAGGAGTAACCCTATGAATACCAACATGCAAACACCCTCACTTAACCCCGCCATGCCAGACAAACCGGAGTGGGGGCAGGTCTGGCAAGTCACCCGCGCCTTACTGGTGGTATGGGCATTAGCCGTTTGGGCTTTGCTGATCCTGCTTCCCGGTCTGGAAAAGAGCATTAACGTAGAAACCGCGATGCTGCATTTGCCCTACGTGTTGATCGGTCTGGTGTTGGTCGGGGCGGTAGTCGCCGCGCATAGCATGCAGGCTGACCGGCATTTATTGTGGTTTTTAAGCGTGCTCTTGATGTTAGCAGGCTGGATGTAAACCATGAGAGCTAACTATGCAGCATAAAAATGGCGTGATGAAAATTGCCGCTTTCAACACGCCGGAAATTCCCGCTACCACTCAGCAAAGTTTAAGACAGGAAGGTTTCATTATGACGGATTCCAACACAAATACCAACTTGGATCGACCAGCGCACCTGGTCGCCACCAAGTCACTGCGCGACATCCTCGGTGATTTGCGCAAAGCCGAAGCTTGGCTATTGATGGCAGCGTTTGCTGCATTCCTTGCCTCCGCTTTTTTCGTGGTGAAATATTTCGCTGGCGGGGAAATGGATCCGCCCAACTGGACGGGAGAGCAATGGGCGAATGCCATGCTCGGTTTAGGCATTACCGCCGTCATCACCGCCGCCCAAGCATTTTTGTATGCCAGTGGCTACAAAGGTCCGGCAGCGATCGTTGCCACGGTGATTGTGGTTTTTTTTGGCTTATTTTCAGAAATCTCACAGTCAATGGAACGTGAAGACGCCACCGTGCGCGAACGTTCTGAAGGGTCTCCGGTGTTTCAAGCCGCCCTCGGCAGCATTCAAAATCTGAGTGTGCAAGCCGCTGCCCCTTCAGGCGCTACCACACAGTTGGCAGCAGCACGCGGTAAGCTGGCAAGGCATGAAGCTGAACTTGCTGCGTGCCGCGCCAAATACCGTACCGATACGCGCATTCAACAGTGTGAACGTTATGAACACGACAAAATTGCGGAAGCACGCGGTGAACTCGCCGCAGCAGAAGCAGCGGCTGGTAGCTCGGCAACCATGGTCGGTTCCGCGCTGAGTGCTGCCATTACGCAAGCCAAAACGCTGGAATACGATGAAGACAAGCACTACGCGATGATTCGCTTACTCAAAGATTTGTTTAATATCGGTGGCATTTGGGCATCGTTCTTATTCGCTGTCATTATTATTGGCACGTTTGAATACGCCTTTCACTTTGTGGGCAGCTACGTAGCCGACCACAAACGCGCACTGTTATTGCTAGGGCGCGATACACGCGGTGAACTCATCCATGCAGATGACCCTTTAGCCGTCGTCGGCGTCACAGGTACAACAACCCCCAACGGCATTCCTAGGGATTTCGGCAATGCAGAACGCGATCAGTACTTGAATCAAATCACACCCGAACGCACCGAACTAACCGATGCGGTCAATGTGCGTCTTCATCCCGAAGCTATGCCAGAAGTCACGATGGATAACCCAGCGGATACCCCGGAAACGTCACGCCCTGACCCACCGGAAGCCAAGGTACGCGACCTGACCCGTGAACGCTTTTTCAAGCTGATTTACATGGAAGTGCGCTCACGTATTCTCAACGGTGACGTCAAACCCACGGTACGCCCGGTGACAGATGCCGTCACTGATGTCATTCGCCACCACACCAAGTCATTAGGCTTGCAACCGTCGCTAATTGGCAAACCCGAACGCCAAAAAATCGCGGAAAAAATTCTCGAAAAACTGGAGCGTGAAACGGTACTGGAACTGAACCCACAACAAGGTGTCGGAAAGCCTAAGTACCTGCTGGCAAGCCGCTGGGCGAATCAGCCTGCACCGGAAATCCCGATGGCGGGGCACGCTGTCCGGTAAACCGTGCAGATGGGCTAACATCAGGTTATGATTAGATGGGCTATGGCGATCCGCCTGCATTTTATGCGCGGATCGTCTATATAAAAGATTAACTTGGATTGTCTCTGCGGAATTGCCATGAAATATAAAATACTTGCTGTTGCCACGGGGCTATTACTGGCGGCATCATTAACCGGCTTACCTCCTGCTCACGCCGGAGCCAGTTACGGACCGGTAAAAAACAATGACACGCTGTGGGATATTGCCAGTCGGCGACGCCCTTCTTATGACATTAGCGTACCGCAAATGATGGCGGCTATCCGTGCGCAAAACCCCGATGCTTTCATCAGTGGTGATATTAACAAACTCAAAAAAGGCGCTTACCTCAAGATCCCTGTGATGCCTGAAGTCCAAAAAAGTGCGGGTAAACAAGCCGCCCAAGCCAGCCTTCACGCGGAAATCAAGCGTCTTAAAGAACGACTCAGCGCCGAACAACAACGCAGCGCTGATTTAAGCAAGCAGTTAGCAGCATTACAGGCAAGCCAAGCAGCAGCACCGGCTACGCCTGAGCCTGCACCGGATCAGGCACAAGTCGCACAATTGCAAAACGGGTTAATAATTAAATTACAAACAGAGCTGGCGGATATGAAACAACAACTGCAAGCCAAAGATGCCCGCATCGCGGAACTGGAAGCTGCCTCGGCACAAGTCGCCGCCTTACCCACCACCAATGATCCCGCAACCAGCGCAACCCCCGAACAAACGCAACAGACCCAACAAGCCGATGCCGCGTTGCAAGCCGAACTGACCGACCTGAAACAACTGCTGGAGCAACGCGACACCCACATCCAGAACTTACAAGCGTCATTGCGGGAAGCCAGTATTTCCATCAAACGGCAATACGCTGAAAGCCAAGCACTGCACACCCGCCTTCAGGAACTGGAACCCGGTAACACCAGTGCCGCACCACCGCCACCGGCTGAACCGGGTAGCACCACACCACCGAGCCTGACCTTGGCTGCCAATCCCGAAACCGAACAAACACCCAGTGCGCCACCCGAAACTGCACCCGTGTTTGCTGACCAATTGGCACCATCGACGACACCTAGCCTCGCTAACAGCGACAAATCGGCTGTGCCATTGCAAAACATTTTAGAGCAGCAAATCACCGGCACAGAAGACGGTAAATTTCCCACACCAACACGGGTATCGCTGGTGGTTGCACTGGTTTCATTGATGTTTATTCTGGCATTGCTGTGGCGTTCTATTTCTCAGCGACGTGCGCTAAACCGGGAAGAAGCACGCTTACGTGCCGAGCTAGAAGGGTAGTCCTAAACAGGGGCTTTTGTGGATAAGTCCCTCAACCCCATGAAAAGACCAACAGTTTACGATGGCAGTTTCTTGGTCAAATTTTTTAAGAAGTTCCTGAACCCAGAATTAAACAACAGTTTTAATAGACAAAAGGCTTGATTTAACCGATTAATGACACCCATCACGCTAACGACCGTCCATTTGTAGGTTTTAGCAGCAGCCTCATCAGTGTATTTATGACTGTTAGCAAGTTACTGATAAACGGCTTTCCTGTGGATAACTTCGTGGATAAATATGGGGACAAGCCTGTGAGTAAGGCACAGAATGCGCTGGAATTAGGGCAAATGCTGGAAAATAGACGCGGGATAAGGTACAAGGCGTTTTCACGTAAATATCTGATGGGGACACGATGAAATACGACGTATTCGGTATTGGCAATGCGCTGGTGGATAAGGAATTTGAGGTGACAGACGATTTTTTGGCAGCACACGGCATCCAAAAAGGCATGATGACACTGATTGATGAGGCAAAACAGCAACAATTACTGGCAGATTTAACCGAAACCTTCGGTCTAAAAAAGCGTGCCAGCGGTGGTTCTGCTGCCAACAGCATCGTGGCAGTGAGCCAGTTTGGTGGCAAAACATTTTATGCCTGCAAAGTCGCTAATGATGAAAGCGGCGAATTTTACATGCATGATCTGCACGACGCTGGCGTTAATACCCGCCTTGATCAGGTACGAAGCGTGTGTGAAGGCGTCACGGGCAAATGCATGGTCATGATCACACCCGATGCCGAACGCACCATGAATACATTTTTGGGGATTACCGCTGACTTTTCCGAAGCCGAATTGCACTTGGATGAACTCAAGCAATCCCAGTATTTGTATATCGAAGGCTATTTGGTAACGTCTGACATTTCGCGGGCTGCCGCGTTGAAAGCACGGCAAGTTGCCAAAGAACACGGCGTAAAAACCGCGATGACCTTTTCTGACCCGGCGATGGTGCGTTTCTTCCGCAGTGGTGTGGATGAAATGTTGGGCGATGGTGCAGATATTTTATTCTGCAATCGCGAGGAAGCCAGTGTGTTTACTGGCAAGGACGATCTGGAAGACGTGATCCGCGCCATTAAACCCTATGCAGGCAAGCTGGTGATTACCTTGGGCAGCAAGGGCGCGTTAGTGGTGGATGATAGCGGGCGTACTGAAATTGCCGCGCATCCGGTCACAGCCGTCGACACCAATGGAGCAGGCGATATGTTCGCGGGCGCATTCCTGTATGGCATTACTCAAGGGATGGATAATGCCCGCGCTGGTAAACTGGCAAGCCTAGCAGCATCCCGCATTGTCACCGTATTCGGTGCGCGGTTGAACAAAAATACACACGCCGACGTATTGGCGGCGGTTTAAAGCAAAGCGCGTGCCTGCACCGCATCCTGCGCAATCTGTGCCTTTAATTCATCCAGTGACGTAAATTTCATTTCGTCACGGATGAACGCCACGGGTTCCACGCAAATATGCTTGCCGTACACTTGTTGGGCAAAGTTGAACAGGTGGATTTCCAGCCGGTTTTCTACGCCATGCACCGACGGGCGCGTGCCTAAATTGGCTACGCCACTGAGAGCATCCTCCCCTAACCCGTACACTTTTACTGCATACACGCCGCGCCGTAACGCGATGTGTTGCGGCACGCGCATGTTCAGGGTGGGAAAGCCGATGGTGCGCCCGCGTTTATCCCCGTGACGGACACGCCCTGAAATCCGGTAAGGCTTACCCAGCAACGCCGCTGCTTGCGCCAACTCCGCCGTACTCAATGCCAGCCGGATGCGGGTGCTACTAACGCGCTCATCTTCGTGTAACAACGTCGGCGTATCCACCACTTGCATCCCTGCTGCTGCCCCCATTGCCTGCAACAAGTGGTAATCGCCCTTGCGCCCTTTGCCAAAACGGAAATCATCCCCTACCACCAGATAGCGCACGTTCAAACCATCCAGCAAAATGTCTTGCACGAAGTTTTCCGCCTCCATGCTCGCCAGTTGCTTATTAAAGCGCAGACAGGCAAAACGCTCCACGTTCATCGCCTCCAACAAGCGCAGTTTGTCGCGCAAGGCATAAATACGGGGTGGCGGTGGGCTGCGAAAAAATTCAATCGGCAACGGCTCAAAGCTGATCACCGTGGCGGACAAGCCGAGGGCTTGCGCTTTCCTTTCGACGTGCTGGATCACAGCTTGATGCCCTTTGTGCAGACCATCGAAATTACCGATGGTGGCAACACAACCGGGGTCGTGGGCGGGAGCGGGGAGGATGCGGCGGATCAATTTCATCGGTTGAGTTTACCTCAAATCGGGAAAACCGTGTTGCCGCAATGCCTCATACACCACCACCGCGACGGTGTTCGATAGGTTCATGCTGCGACTATCCGGTAACATCGGCACGCGCAATTTCAGCTCATCCGGCAAGCTCAACAGTAGGGCTTCTGGCAAACCGCGCGTTTCAGGGCCAAACAGCAATACATCACCAGGCTGAAAAGCGACAGCGGTATAGCGCGTATTTACCTTAGTACTCAACGCAAACACGCGCTTGCCCTGCATTGCTAAGTTAAACGCGGCAACATTGTCGTGTTCCTGCACCACCGCCAGATCACGGTAATCCATTCCTGCCCGCTTAACTTGCTTCGCATCCAGCGAAAAACCTAGCGGGTGAATCAGGTGCAAACGGCAACCCGTGTTGGCGCATAAGCGCATGATGTTGCCGGTATTCGGCGGAATTTCAGGTTGGTAAAGCGCAATATCAAACACTAAAAACAGTCTTCCCTGCCAATAAGGTGCGTTTCACCGCACCATTAAAATTCCAGCCCCCAAACGGCGAATTCTGCCCGCTGCTGTGCATGTGGTTCAAATCCAGCTCCCACAACGCAGCCGGGTCAAACAACACCAAATCCGCCGGAGCGCCCACGCTGATTTCCCCCGCTTCGCTGCCAATAATGCTGGCTGGGGCAATCGTCACTTTGCGCAAAGCTTCCGACAAGCTCAATACGCCATCCTCCACCAATCGCAAGGTCAGCGGTAACAAGGTTTCCAACGCAGAAATCCCCGGTTCGGTTTGTTGGAAGGGTGCAAGTTTAGCATCGACTTCGTGCGGCTGATGGTCGGAACAAATCGCATCAATCGTGCCATCCGCCAGCCCTTCACGCAGCGCCTCCAAATCGCGGGTGGAACGCAACGGCGGCATCACATGGCAGAGTGGGTTGAAATCGCTGACATCGCGATCGGTCAAAAACAACTGGTGCGCGGCGACATCAGCCGTAATATCAAGGTCGCTTGCCTTGGCTTGACGCACCAAGCGCACGCTCAAACGCGCCGATAACCGGCAAAAATGCACCTTTGCTCCTGTATGGCTTGCCAGTGCCAAGGTTTGCGCCACCGCCACAGTTTCCGCCGCCGAAGGAATCGCGGGCAAGCCCAAACGGGCGGACACCTCGCCTTCGTGCATGTAACCCCCCGCAGCCAGCGCATGTTCCAAGGGGTAAATGAACACCGTGAGGTCGTGTGTGGCGGCATACTCCATCGCCCGGCGCAAGGTTTGCAAGCTATGAAACGGTTGCAATCCATTGCTGACCCCCACGCAACCGGCGCGTTTCAGACTCGCCATATTGCTCAGTTGCTCACCCTTCAACCCTTGGGTCAAATTGCCCAGTACTTCGACATTGGCGTATTGCGAACGGCGATTCAAATCGTAAATCAACTTCACCTGCGCGGCATTGTCAAAGCTGGCACGCGGTCCCGGCTGGTAACACAGGGTGGTAATGCCACTGGTGGCGGCAGCAAAGGTTTCGCTTGCCAATGTCGCCTTGTGATCCAACCCCGGCTCGCGTAGCCACGCCGACAAATCAATCGCCCCCGGAAATACCCACAGTCCCTTGGCATTGATTTCCTCATCGGCAACAAATGCAGCGGACGTTTCGGCAATTGCAGCAATCCGCCCACCATCAATCAACAGCGTGCGCAGCCCATCCAAGCCGCTGGCGGGGCCGATCACCCGTGCGTTGCGTATCAACAAACTCATGCCCCCCCCCCTTGTGACCCCATAATCATCGACATCACCGCCATGCGTACTGCAATGCCGTTGGTGACTTGCTCCAAAATCACCGACTGCGTTCCATCGGCAACCCGCGAATCAATTTCCACACCGCGATTAATGGGGCCGGGGTGCATCACAATCGCGTCGGGCTTGGCGTGTTTCAGGCGGGCTTCGGTCAAGCCGTAGAGTTTGAAAAATTCGCGCTCAGAGGGCAACAAAGCGGTTTGCATCCGTTCGCGTTGCAGGCGCAGCATAATCACCACATCCACGCCCTCAATGCCTTCTTCCATGTGGTGGAATACGTTCACGCCCATTCTTTCAATACCCGCAGGCACGAGCGTTTTCGGCGCAACCACGCGCACTTCGCCAGTTGCCAAGGTGGTCAGCGCGTGGATTTGCGAACGGGCTACCCGCGAATGCAACACGTCCCCGACAATCGCCACCTTCAACGGCTGAAAACTGCCTTTCTTTTGGCGAATGGTGAACATATCCAACATCGCTTGGGTGGGGTGCGAATGCCGCCCATCACCCGCGTTCAGCACGCTAATGTGTGGGGCGCAGTAACGCGCAATGAAATGCGCCGCGCCCGCGTGTTCATGGCGCACCACGAACATATCAGCATTCATTGCTTCCAGATTGCGTACCGTGTCCAACAAGGTTTCGCCCTTAGAGGCAGAGGAGGTACGAATATCGAGGTTGGTGACATCCGCACCGAGGCGTTGCGCGGCGATTTCAAACGTCACACGGGTGCGGGTGGAGTTCTCGAAAAACAGGTTCATGACCGTTTTACCGCGCAGCAGGGGGGCTTTTTTCTGCTGTTTATTCGGCAATGTGACGAATTGTTCGGCGCGGTCAAGGATCTCTTCCAACAATAGCGGTGGCAAGCCTTCAACCGTCAGAAAGTGTTTCAACTTGCCGTCTTTGGTCAATTGCATACGCGACGGCAGTGGCCCTGGGGAAAGGTGAGCGTGGAGCATGGATGCACTCGCTTTCTATTTGAACACTAAAGGTACGCGTATCTTACAAGGTTGCACCCATAAAGCGAACTGTCGGGCTTCATATTTTTCATGTGGTAGTTTTGACATCCTCCCCTCCCTAAAGGAAGGGGATTCCTACGGGAGCTAAGCGGCAAGGCTTCACCCCTTCGGTGGGTTCTTGCTTCATCGAGGGGCGTAATACCCCATCTCCACAAGCTAACAAGCGGTGTCCCCGCTCTAAAACGTTGATCGCGCCGACGACATCGGCGTGGTTTTCGTAGCCACATTCCACACACGCAAACCGGGCTTGGGTCTGGCGGTTATCTTTTGAGACGTGACCACAACAGGGGCATTCTTGGCTGGTGTGATGCGGTGGTACTGCAAACAACATGCCGCCCTTCCATGCCATTTTGTAGTCGAGTTGCCGCCGGAACTCTCCCCAACCTTGGTCGAGGATGGCTTGGTTTAAGCCGGATTTCTGGGCAACGTGCT